>DATAOI010000013.1 GCA_036265815.1 Gemmatimonadales bacterium | reverse complement strand
CCAGGGCACGTAGCCGTTGGTCGACCGCCCCCGGGTCTGCTCGAATCGCCGCGCCCCGGCGGCCAGCGTCTCCGTCGCCAGCTGCCGCTCCTGTCCCCAGCTTCCCCAGAGATAGCGCAGGCTGTAGTCGCCACCCGGAAGCTCCCAGCTGATGCTGGGCAAGAGGGCGACGGGCACCGGGACACGGCCGCGATTGGTGAGCCGGATCTCGCGCGAGAACACGCCGGTTTCTCCCCACGCGGTGTAGCGCACGTCCAGCTCGAGGGGGAGGGTCGCATGGACGAAGCGGAGCCGAAGCTCCTCTACGCCGGCTGCCGGCACCGTGGAGTCCGCTTGGAGTCGAAGGGATGCCGGCTCGAGGGACTGATCGCCGGCGAGTCCGGTCAGGTCGGAGCGTGGCGGCTGCGCCGTCGTGTCCGGCACGGCGGCCATGCGCGACGTGGGGCCGAAGTAGTCGAACGTCACTTGGTCGGCGCGCCGCACCAGGCGATAGGAGACCGGGCCGGATGTCAGGGTCCAGCTCCCGGCCATCGAGTCGTGCGCGATCCGCTCGTAAGCGATCCGCTGCGCGGCGGCCGGGGTCGAGAAGGCCGTCGCCAGGAGCAGGGCCGCCAGGAGCCGCCGAACCACGCTACCCACGTGCTCCATCCGTTGGACAGTCATGTGTTCGATGGACTCCAGAGAGTGTAATCCCCCGCCTCGCGAGACCTTGCGCACCTCAAGTCGACAAGCAACTGTATAGAGTCCGGCGCGGTTCTACACGGTGGCGGAACTAAAACGACCTAAAACGCCATGACCCGAAGCCCCTGCTTGGCTCGCCAATGTCCATCGCATTGGCTGATGAGGCTGAACCTCCTCTCAGTGGTACCCGCCCTCATAGCACCATCAGCTGTTCTCACAGCGCAAGTAGCTACCCAGACCGGAAGCATCGCCGGTCAGGTGCTGGATGAGCGGAGCGCACCTGTCGCTGATGCCCAGGTCTATCTCGAGCGTCCCGCGATCAGCACGACGACTCGGCCGAACGGAGCCTATGTCCTTACCAACGTACCTAGAGGAGATCTGATCGTGCGAGTTCGCATGGTCGGCTTTCGGCCCGACTCGGCGAGGGTCACGATAGAAGCGCACCGACGTGTCACCGTGGACTTCACCCTGCATCGTGACCCTCTAGAGCTTCAGACCATTATTGTCACTGGAACCCAGATTCCCCGCCAAAATCTCGCGGCGAGCGTCGCCGTGACAACGTTGACTCCCCGTGAGATCGAGCGGGCCTCGCCCCGGAGCACCACGGAGATGCTGCGCTACGTTCCAGGGTTCACCCGGGTCGAGAGCTCCGGGGGCGAGGTCAACGAGAACATCAGCATGCGGGGCATTCTCAACGAACAGTATGTGATGTTCATGGAAGACGGGATGCCGGTCTTCCCCACCATGCAGGCCTTCTGGATGAATGCCGACAACCTCTTCCGTTTCGATCAGAATATCGACCGCATCGAGGTCGTGCGGGGAGGCGCCTCCGCGCTGTTCGGCTCCAATACCCCTGGCGCCATCGTCAACCTGATCAATAAGACCGGCGGCGATCAGTTTGGCGGAACGATGCGGGCAACCGCAGGCACCCAAGGTCTGGCTCGCTACGACCTGAATGCCGGCGGGCCGCTGGGAGACGGCTGGCGATTCAACACAGGCGGCTTCTACCGCTACGATCATGGGGTGCGTGATCCGGGCTTTCCCGGCATCCGAGGCGGTCAGCTGAAGGCCAACGTGACACGGCAGTTGGCCAGCGGATATCTGCGGGCCTCGATCAAGTATCTCGATGACCGTAACCAGTTCATTCTTCCACTGCCGTTCACCAATGCGAACGACCCGGCCTACGCCCCCGGCTTGAGCAATTACGCGTCGATGAACACCAACGAAGGCCTGAACATTCAGGTGCCTACACCGACGGGCGACCTGACTCTCCCTCTGGGAAATGGACTGAAGACAGCCGCAACCTGGTTCACCATCGATGCGGCCTTCGGGCTGCAAGGTGGCTGGCAGCTGCAGAACACCGCTCAGGTGATGCACAATAACCAGGAGTGGAACGCCATTGTGCCACTGAATGCATTTCCGGTCGATGAGTACCCGACCGCACCCTTCTTCACCGGTGGACTGCAGATGCCGCCGGGAACCACCATCCAACTGACCTACACCAACCACTCCGATGCGCTCGGCAAACCGCTCCCCTTCGACACCCCGAACGGCCTGGTCGCTCCCGGAGGGCAGTGGTACATAGACAAGCCGATCTCGGCAGTGCAGGACCAGCTCCAGGTGAGGCGGACCTTCGGTCCACACGCCCTCGCCCTGGGCCTCTACGTCGCGAACTACACGGAGAAAAACCACTGGTTCTTCAGCGACATCCTCACTGACGTCCGTGACAACCCGCGCTTCCTCGATGCCGTGGTCACGCCTCCGGGTGGAACTCCCATTCCCCTCACCCGCAATGGCTTCCGGAACTATCTCGTGGGCTATGTCAATGGAAGCGGACAGACCGCCATTGTCTCGGGCGTTCTTGGCGGCGAGCTCCAGCTCACCAAACGGGTGCGGGCGGACCTCGGTGTACGTGTCGAATACAATGACTTTGTCCAAAGTGCGGAAAACACCGCCCAATTCGACCTGGATGGCGATCCCGCAACCACGTTCGATAACGAAATGTTCGGCAACGACAGCTACCGACACTTTACCCATGAGATTACCGACTGGGCCGGGTCGCTCGGCCTCAACTTTGCCCTTCGAAAATACCTCTCGCTCTACGCGGCCGGCTCACGCGGCTACAAGATGCCGGCACTCGACGCGTTCGTGGGTGCCGTTGCCGAGGAACAGGTCGAGCTGTTCGACGCGGAGCAGGTGCAGTCTTTGGAAACAGGGGTAAAGGGACATGTTGGCAGCCTCGCCTTCACGGCCAACGGCTTCTACACCAATTTGAGAAATCTCGTAGGTCAGGGAATAGAGGTGGACTCACTGACGGGCGTAGGGAGGTGGGTCATCGAGAAGCAACCCGAACTCCGGTCCTATGGCGTTGAGGTCGAAGTGGTCGCGTTTCCGCTGAAAGGCCTCCAGCTGCTCGGCAATAGCACCATGCTCGAGGCGGAATTCAGCACTGGGACGGATATAGGAAGCCGGCTCACCGGCGTGCCGAGAACGATTGGCACCATGGCTGGGGTTTACTCCGTCCGCGGCTTTGAACTCACAGGTGACTTTCACTGGGTCTCCAGCCGCCTGGTCGAACTCGGCCTGGAGGCACGGTTGCCAGGCTACCATTATTTCAATTTCGGCGTGGGGTACACCCTTCCTCGTGGCGGCACCAGAATCCAGCTGGATCTGTTGAATGCCTTTCAGGGTAAGGGTCTCGAGGAAGGAAACCCCCAACTGCAGACCGCAGGTGGGGCTCCTTTCTTTCTCGCCCGGCCGATTCTGCCCCGGCGACTCACGGTGTCGGTGAACTATGACTTCGGAGGCCCCTCGCGAGAGGAATCCTGAGCTCGAGTCGGCGTCCGTTCTGCGCCCGGATCGCCTGGACCAGCGCGACAGTCTCGGTCGAGGGCTCGAGCTCCAGGTCGGTCGAGAGGCGATGTGCAAACTCTTTGTAGGCCAGGACAGCGCCCGCGCGGTCCCCGGCCCGCGTGAGCAGTGTCATCAGCCTTCGGAATACCACCTCATCATAGGGCGATAGCCCACTTGCCCGCCGTGCCCATCGCACGGCCTCATTCGGATGAGCCTCTGCCCGCGGACGTTCGGTCAGGTTCCAGGCGGCTCGGGTGGCGCAGTCACGGAGCCGGAACCGGCTCTCCTCCATCCAGCGTTCAAAGCCGGGCGCATCCGAGAGATGAAAGCCCGCGAGGAGGTCCCCCAGATACAGGTCGATTGCGTCCCACCGTCCCCTCTCTACCGCCTCCTCGAACTCGACGGCATCGCACCAGTACCGGTCGGGAGCGAGCCCGACCTCCTCGTCCCCTCGGTTCTGGATGAGCTCCGGACCGAGCTCCTGCCGGAGAAGGTGGAGCGCCTTCCGCAGTGACGTTCGAGCATGGTCCTGATCGGCTTCGGGCCAGAAGAGGGCGAGGAGGCTATCGCGCCGGTGAAAGCCTCGCGGGGTAGCCGTGGCAAGGTAGGCGAGTAGCGCGAGGCGTTTGGGCTGAGCCAGGATGGCTGCTCCTGCGCGTCCAGTGGTCCGCAGGGACAGGCCACCGAGGAGCCGGAGCTCGATTGCGGTGGGTGCCGCCAGGGCGAGAGTCATGGTCTCCATCCTCGGCTTAGGTGGGCTTCGAGCACCTCTATTAGAAACACGGAAACCCGCGAAAAACCCCCTCACGCGGCCGCCGTCTATCCCGGGGCGAGGCGAATTCCGCTGCGGGTGGTGCACGCGTTGACTCCGTTCTGCCGGACCGGTATTGTCGGGCTTGGGCGAGCATCTCGCCCCGGCCGTCCAGCACTGCCACGCACCCATTTCACCATGAGACCTCCCTCCCGAGATGTGACCGCCCTGCTGCAGGCCTGGGGACGGGGTGAGCCGGCAGCCCTGGACGAGCTCCTGCCCCTGATTTACGAGGAGTTGCGTCGTCAAGCCGCACGTCAGTTGCGTAGCCAGCCAGCCGGGCACACGCTGCAGGCCACGGCCCTGGTGCACGAGGTCTACCTCCGCCTGGTCGGTCGGCCAGATGCCGAATGGCAAAGCCGTGCCCACTTTTTCGGCGTGGCTGCCCGGGCTATGCGGAGCATCCTGGTGGATCACGCCCGGGCACGTCAGGCTGCCAAGCGTGGCGGCCAGGCGCGCCGGCTGACCTTGGGGGCGGCGGACGGCGTGGCGGATCGTCCGCCCGAATCGGAGGTGGACGTGCTGGCGCTCGATGAGGCGCTCGCTCGATTGGCTGAGCTTGACCCCCGCCAGGCACAGGTGGTGGAGCTCCGCTACTTCGCCGGCTCGACTATCCAGGAGACTGCTCATGTCCTCGGCCTCTCCCATGCGACGGTCGAGCGTGAGTGGAGGACCGCTCGGCTTTGGCTTCGGCGTGAGCTGGCTGCGGGTTGAGTGATGACCACGAGAGAGCGATGAGGCTGCGGTGAAGCCGGAGCGTTGGCAAGCGGTCAAGGAGCTTCTGGGCGCGGCGCTCGAGCGCGCGCCTGCCGACCGGTTGTCGTTTCTCAGCGATGCCTGCGGGGCCGACCTGGCGCTCCGCGCCGAGGTCGAGTCTCTGCTCGCGGTAGCCGAGCGGACGAGCGGCTTTCTGGAACCATCAGCACCCAAAGCACCCACCGACATCGTCGCCATTCTGCGAACGGCCCTGGCCAGCGCCTACGTGATCGAGCGGGAAGTGGGCAAGGGTGGAATGGCAGTCGTCTACCTCGCCCAGGACCTCCGCCACCGACGCGCGGTCGCGCTCAAGGTGCTCGATCCGGAGCTGAGCTCACGATTGGGAGCCGAGCGCTTTCGGCGTGAGATCGAGACCGCTGCCCGACTCGATCACCCACACATCCTGCCTGTGTTCGACTCTGGGGAGGCTCAGGGCCTCCTCTGGTACACCATGCCCTACGTCGAGGGCGAGTCACTGAGACAGCGACTGGAGCGCGTAGGTCAGCTGCCCGTAGAGGAGGCGCTGCGCCTCACCCGCGAGGCGGCCGACGCGCTCGACTGCGCCCATCGGCATGGCATAGTGCACCGGGACGTCAAGCCCGAAAACATCCTGCTGTCGGCCGGGCATGTGCGAGTGGCCGACTTCGGAATTGCCACGGTATTGGAGACCACGGACGGCGGGCGGATAACCCAGACCGGTATCACGGTAGGTTCGCCAGCCTACATGAGTCCGGAGCAGGCGGCTGGCACACGCACCCTGGATGGTCGCAGCGACATCTACTCGCTGGGCTGCGTCCTCTACGAGCTGCTCGCCGGTGAGCCGCCCTTTTTAGCACCGACGCCGCAGGCAATCTTCGCCAGGCGGGTTCTCGAGCCATTGCCGGGCATTCGCACTGTGCGCGAGAGTGTGCCGGAATCGCTCGCGCGCGTGCTCGACCGGGCGCTGGCGAAGTCACCGGCTGACCGGTATCCCGACGCCAAGGCGTTCATGGAAGCGCTTGACGATGTGAACCTGGGTGAGGTCCGGGCTTCTGGCGACCGCGCTCCCAACGCAGGTACAATCGCTATCCCCGCGAGCGGTCTCCGCCGCAAGGCCGTCACCAGGGCCATGCTCATAGGAGCCGCGATCATCGCCCTCGTCGGTAGCGGAGTGGTCCTGGCCCGGCGCGATCATGGCGCTCGGGCGAGTGCGGAGGAGGCACCTCGAGTTCTGGCGGTTCTGCCGTTCAAGAATCTCGGCTCGCCGGGAGATCAGTACTTTGCCGACGGCCTCACTGAGGAGATCACCAGCCGCCTTGCCGACGTCAAGGAGCTCGGGGTGATCTCGCGTACCAGTGCCGACCGCTATCGGAGCAGCAGCGCCACACTGAAGCAAATCGGCCGGGAGTTAGGCGCGACCTATGTGCTCGAGGGAAGCGTCCGCTGGGAGAAACGACCCGATGGAACCAGCCGCATCCGGGTGACACCGCAGCTCATTCGCGTCCATGACGACCAGCATCTGTGGGCCGACCGTTACGATGCGGACCTGCGCGATGTGTTCGATGTTCAGGCCGGCATCGCCGAGCAGGTCACCATGGCACTCGGAGTCCTGATCGCGGCGCGGGCGGCAGGGCAACCTGCTGGCAAGCCAACCACGAATCTCAGCGCGTATGACGCCTACCTGCGTGGCGACGCGGCCATGCCCACGGACCTGAGCAGCGGGGCAGAGGGGCTCCTGAGCGCGTACAAGGGTGCTGCGGAGCATTACCAAGAGGCGGTCGAGCTCGACTCCACCTTTGCACTCGCCTATGCCAAGCTGGGGAGAGCCCTGCTCGGCACGTGGATCGGGGACAGCTCGACGGCGGTCAAAGCCAGAGCGGCGGTTGAACGCGCGCTGACGCTCGCTCCCGAGCTGAGTGACGCGCACCTCGCGCGAGGTGAGTATGCCCTCCGGATCGAAAATGACACCGAGCGTGGGCTGAAGGAGTTGGAGACTGCGGTCCGGCTCCGTCCCAATGATGCCGAAGCCTTGATGGAATTGGGGAACACGGAATGGAACCTCGGTAGGCCAGGGCGCCAGGCGATTGCTCGTGTCGAACGGGCGGCGCAGCTCGACCCTCGGACCGTCGTGCGGCAGGTCGTGCTGGCGTTCCTGTACCAGGAGTCACATCGGTTCGACGACGCCATACGGACCTACGACCGCGCCATCGAGCTCAAACCGGAGAATCCTGGACCGTATACCCAGAAGGCGGTCCTCTACCTGTATCGCGGGGACATCAACGGTGCGAGGCGGCTTATCCGCCGGGCTGCCGAGCGCACCGACAGCATGGGCCTCATCACCGCAGCGGCCAGCACACTGCTCCCCTGGCACTCGTATGGAATACTGGACGACGGCTATCAACGGGCCGTGCTTCGGCTGCCGGCGACGGCCTTTGCGGGTGACACGGGCCTGTACGGCGTCATCAAAGGCCACTACTCCTGGATGCATGGGGATTCCGCGCGGTTCCGAGCGTACTTCGACACGGCATATGCCTTCGCGACGGCTCGGCTTCGAGAGAGCCCGGGGAATGGCTTCTATGGCATGGTCACGGCGGGAATGCTCGCCGCCCATGGAAAGCGAGCCGAGGCATATGCTGCGCACGAACGAGTGTACCCGAACGCGTGGCGGAAGCCAGGCGAGTTTGAAGCCCGGCTGTGCGTACTCGCCGGCGATACTGAACGGGCGCTCGACGTGCTGGAGCAGAGGCACTGGGGTAACGAGCTCACCGCTGAGTGGCTTCGGGTCGACCCCTTCTGGGACCCGCTTCGCAAGTACCCGAGGTTTCAGCGGCTGCTGAGCACATCTCCCTCCGATTAACCCCAATTCACGCTCATATCACGCCAAAGGAACGCCGCCGGCGTAGGCTCGGGATACAGCCCTCGTCTTCGCGGTCGAGGGTGCGTGATGTGCCCCAGCCACCAGGAGCGTGATATGCGCCGCCCACTCGCCTCAATTTTTCCAGTCCGACTGAACTCGACCGTCGCGCTTCTCGCGCTCTGCGCCTGCTCTGCGGCTGATCAAGCCACTGGGTATTCGCCGATCGAGGGCGCCGACCGGAACGCGAAACCTTCACTGGCGCGGCGCGGGTCCTCGCCGGTTAGCCGTCCCCTGGCAGGGCGCTGCACCACGGTGGTGACCAGGCTCGTCCCACCGCCGATTGAAGTGCAGCGGATCGAGTACACCTGTCGAATCTCACATCTCGGGCTCACCCACGCCGTCGTGACCCAGACCATCGATGTGGCGACCGGCGCCCTGAGCAGCAGCGGAGTGTTCGTGGCGGCGAATGGGGACCAGCTGAGCTCGAATTTTACCGGTGTCGCCGTGCTCAGCTTTACTGATCCGACGGACGCGAGCGTGACCTTCGAAGGCACCGAGAAGTTTAGCCCCGGTACCGGCCGCTTCGCCGCCGCCAACGGCACGGCGGAATTGGTCGGATCGGCTCGAACCAATCTGATCACGGGGGCGGCGACTGGGGAGTTCACCTTGGAGGGAAGACTGGCGTACTAAGGGCGTTCGCGATCCGATGCAGATGGACCATCCGGAGAGAATGGAGGGTGTACTCATGAACCGCCGAATTATCAGAAGGTCGGTCGCTGGGGTCGTCCTGCTCCTGGCCGCCTGTTCCCCCGATCGCACCGCACCCACGGGCCCTGACGTGAGCTCCGGTCCTTCGGCGCTGCGCTCGAGCGTGGGCGGGATTGCGCCACCGCAGTCCAAGCCCCACGGAAGGTCCTACAGCGAGTGGGCGGCGGAGTGGTGGCGGTGGGTATTGACCAGCCCGGTGAGCAGCAACCCCGTGCTCGACCTCACGGGCGAGCACTGTGCCGCCAACCAATCGGATCACGTCTGGTTCCTCGCCGGGGCGTTCAACGCCGGCGAGCTCGTGACCCGGGAGTGCACTATTCCTACTGGCCACGCGTTGCTGGTTCCGCTCATTAACCTTGCTTACTTCGCCTTCCCAGAAGATCCGCCGGAGACCCGGACGGAGGAGTTCATCCGGGCGCAGGTCACCTGCGCGGAAGAGGCGACCTTTTCGTCGGTGGTAATCGACGGCGTTCCGGTCCAGGACCCGGGGCGCTACTTCGAGCAGTCGGTGGTGTTCGAGGTGGTTCTGCAGGAGGACAACCTCTTCGGGGCTCCGGCGGGATTCACCTTATCGCCAAGCGTGGATGCCGGCTATTACCTGTTCCTCAATCCACTGCCGCCTGGGGAGCACACGATCCATTGGCAGGTGACGTCGGGCTGCGGGTTTAGCCAGAACATCACGTACCACCTGACAGTAAGCCCGGGTCGGAGCTGAGCGCTTCCGGC
>DATAOI010000012.1 GCA_036265815.1 Gemmatimonadales bacterium | reverse complement strand
CCCGACCCACGCTGGATCCACCGCGCCAGCAGGCTTCATCTCCCCTACGATTCGGCGAGCCAGTACTTCCGCACCTACGAAGGCGCACCCGATTCCACCCTGGGGGACGTCACCCCGCTCCTGAGCTACCCGCTCGGCCTGCCGATGAGCGCCGGCGCCAAACGAGCCCAGCTGGAGCAGGCCGCGCGCCAGCTCCTGGCGAAGGGACCCGGCGCAATGATGGGCTCGACTCTGCTCGCTGTCGACGCGGCCGAGCTGGGCGACCGGGCCATGATCGACTCCCTCCTGCCCCACAGCTATCGGGGCCATCTCAAGGGCCCGTTCCTCATGCTTTCGGAGACGCCCACCAACGATGCGGTGGACTTCGTGACCGGGGCTGGTGGCTTTCTGCAGCAGCTGATCTTCGGCTGGACCGGTCTGCGTGTGGGGGAGCACGGGCTGGAGCCGGCCTTTCCGCCGGTGCTCCCGTCGCACATCACCCGGCTGACATTGCGCAACCTGCACGCCCGCGGGGAGCGCTACGATGTCGTGGTCGACGCGAGCGGGCGCCGCATCGTTCCGCACCGGGACGGCGTGAGCCGATGATCGCACACCTCCTGGCGCTCACCCTGCTGGCGCAGGCGCTTCCTGCCGTCGGTCCGCGCCACCAGGTGCGCACGGTGATGCCGGTCCTGGCCTTCCCCGAGCCGGGGGTGGACGACACGGCGGCCTACCGCGGCTATCAGACCCGCTTCTACCGCGACTCCAAAAACAACACGGTGCAGATCTACCTCGAGCCGGTGAGTGGGCGGGTGGTGCAGCTCTGGGCCGATGCCGCCAACGAGAGCGTCGGGTTCACCGTGCGCGATGCCAAGGGCCGGCCGGCACCGGTTGCCTGGGACGCCGACGGCGCGCAGGTGGCAGACTCGGGCGGAACCCGCACGCTGGAGTACCGGCTGACGGCCGATGGCCCCAGCGCGACCTTCGGCTGGTTCCTGCTCGGCTCGATGCGGGTGGAGCGCGACTTCCAGTACGACCGGCGCCATCTCCGGCCATTCGCCGCGCCGCGTTACTATGTGGCCGAGGAATCGCTCCTGGTGGCCAACCTCGCGCGGCTCCCGGTGGCCGAGCAGCAGCGCGAGTTGCCGCTGCTCCGCGCCCCCAGCGTGGCCGCGCTCCGCGCCCGGCTCCAGCCGACGCTCGCGTCCTCCCGATCGGATAGCGCCTGGACCGTACGGGTCCGGCGGCCCTCGCTGGACGGACGGAGCCATCTGGTGCTGGAGCTTCGGGGAGACCCGCGGGAAGGAACCCCGCGGGTGATCGGCCGCACGGTTCGGGTCCAGGCGCGCGGCGGCGCGCCGGTCCGCCTCACGGTTCGGATCGCCACGGACGCGGCCCCCCTCACGCCGCTGAGCCGGGACCAGATCTTCAACCGGGCATTCCTCGACTTCCTGGCGAAGGCCCGCGCCGACTCCTCGGCCGTCCTGCGCTCCCGCCGGCTGGAGCGGGACGTGCGCAGCGTCGAGCTGCTCAGCTCTCGCGAGAAGCTCATGGCCGGCCTGCCCAATTTCGCGACCTACTTCGGGCGTGACATGATGATGAGCGCCCTCATGATGCGGCCTATCTGGTCGGGGGCGATGTCGGAGGACGTCATCGCCAGCGTGCTGCGGAAGCTGGGCCCGGCGGGGGAGGTGAGCCACGAGGAGGCGCTGGGAGGCCAGGCGGTCCGGGAGACCGCCGCCGAATACAACGGGCTTCTGCCGGAGTATTTCCGCCTGGCACGCGGAGGCCGGCAGGCCCGCGCGGACAGCGTCCTCGCCCGCGCCCGCGACCTGCTGCGGGGGACGCAGACCATCCGGGAGAACTACCACATGATGGACGACGAGTTCCAGCTCGTCGTGCTGGAGGCGCGCTATCTCGCGGATTCCTCCATCCCGGCCGACCGGAAGCGCAGCTTTCTCCTGGCCCGGCCCAATGGCGGAGCCACTCGCGTCGGGCTCATGCTGCGCGAGATGGCGCTCGTGGCCAGCGAGACCCGGCCCTACGTCGAGGACCCGACGGCCATGAACCTGGTGAGCTTCGTCAAGCGGGACTCGACCCACTGGCGCTCCGCCAGTTGGCGCGACAGCGACGCCGGCTACGCCAACGGACGGTTCGCGATGGACATCAACGCGATCTGGGCGCCGCTGGCGTTGGCGTCGATCGCGGAGATCCGCGAGTCACTGCAGGCGGCGGGCTTCCGACCCGACGCGCTGGACTCGATCGCACCGGAGATCGCCCGGACTCCGCTGCACCAATACCTTGCCGACTCGGCGGCGCTGCAGCACGCGGTCGACACCTGGAGAGGCGCCCGAAGTCATTTCATGGTGGCGCTGGACCGTCGCGAGGTGGAGTCGCGGATCAAGGCGAAACTGGCCTGGCTCCCGGAAACGGAGCGAAGCTACTGGGAGAAGGCCATGGCGAGTGAAGCCGAGAGCCGGGACTCGCTCAGCTTCCTGGCCCTCTCGCTCGACGCCGAGGGGCGCCCGATTCCGATCGTCAACACCGATCCGGCCACCGGGCTCTTCCTGGATCACACGATGAAACCCGACGTGGTCCTGGGAGATGTCGAACCGTTCGTCCGTCCCTATCCGATCGGTCTGCTGATCAACGGACTGGGTCCCGTGGTGGCCAACGACGCCTACGCGCCGCCCCGGGTGTGGGAGGTCTTCGGGAAAGACGCATATCATTCGCCGCGGGTCGTCTGGGGACGGGAGGTCAATCTTCTGCTGCTCGGTCTCGCCGGACAGATTGCCGCCGCGTACGATGCCTCCGGACGGTTGCACGACCGGTCGCTCGAGCCCTACGTCCGGGTGCTGAACGACGCGCTGCAGCGCACCCTGGCGGCGGTGAACGCGTCGGGACTCACGCACAACGAGCTGTGGAGCTACCGGATCGAGGGCGAGCGGCTGATCCCGACGCGCTACGGCACCAGCTCGGACATCCAGCTCTGGAGCACTACCGATCTCGCGGTGCAGTTCGCGCTGTCCCGGCTCCCCCGACCCTGAGCGCCAATGCCAGCGAATCCCGTCGCCCACCTCGCCCCGATCGACTACGCCGTGATGGCCGTCTACTTCGCCGCCGTCCTGGGCGTAGGATGGGGCCTCCGCCGGCTGACCCAGACCAGCACCGACTTCTTCCTCTCGGGGCGGTCGCTGCCACCGTGGATCACCGGCCTGGCCTTCATCTCCGCTAACCTCGGCGCGCAGGAGGTGATCGGCATGGGCGCGTCGGGCGCCAAGTACGGCATCGCCACCAGTCATTTCTACTGGGTGGGAGCCATCCCCGCGATGGTCTTCGTCGGTCTCTTCATGATGCCGTTCTACTACGGCTCGCGCGCGCGCTCGGTCCCCGAGTATCTGCGACTGCGCTTCGACGAGAAAACCCGGACGCTCAACGCGGTCTCCTTCGCGGTGATGACGGTCTTCTCCTCCGGCGTCTCGATGTATGCCATGGGCAAGCTACTGAACCTGCTGCTCGGCTGGAGCTTCGACGTGAGCGTGCTGGCGGCGGCGGTGATCGTGCTGGCCTACGTGCTGCTCGGCGGGCTCACCAGCGCGATCTACAACGAGGTGCTGCAGTTCTTCCTGATCGTCTTCGGCTTCGCTCCCCTGGTGGCGCTCGGCCTGCATGCGGTGGGAGGTTGGGAGGGACTCTCGGCCAGGCTCGCCGAGGTGGCGACGGCACGGGGGCTGCCGGCCACGGCGTATACCCACACCTGGACCGACATGGGTGACGCAACCCGCAATCCGATTGGGGTCGAGTGGTTCGGCCTGGTGATGGGGCTGGGATTCGTACTCTCGTTCGGCTACTGGTGCACCGATTTTCTGGTCGTGCAGCGCGCCATGGCGGCCGACTCGATGACCGCCGCCCGGCGGACGCCGCTCATCGCGGCGGTGCCCAAGATGCTGTTTCCCTTCCTGGTGATCCTGCCGGGGATGATCGCGCTGGTCTTGAGTAGCGGACACGGCGGGACGGAGGCGGGGCTGATTCCGGCCAAGCTTGCTGCCGGCGGCTCGCCGCTGCTGGACAGCGGGGGACGGGTGGTGCTCGACTACGATCTCGCGACGCCGATGATGCTGGTGCGGCTCTTTCCGTCGGGCATGCTGGGTCTCGGTCTCACGGCCCTGCTGGCGTCGTTCATGTCCGGCATGGCCGGCAACGTGACGGCGTTCAACACCGTATGGACCTACGACATCTACCAGAGCCACATCCGCCGGGGCGCGTCGGACGCGCACTATCTCTGGATGGGTCGCATCTCCACCGTGGCCGGCATCGTGCTCGCGGTGGCGGCGGCGTACGTGGCGGGCGCCTTCAACAACATCATGGACCTGCTGCAACTGGTCTTCGCCTTCGTGAACGCGCCACTCTTCGCCACCTTTGCCCTGGGGATGTTCTGGCGGCGGACCACAGGGCACGGGGCCTTCCTCGGACTGCTGGCCGGGACGCTCGGCGCCGCCATCCATCACGGGCTCACTCTGCCGGCCGGGGTGCAGGCCGGTGTAAAGGGCGGTTATCTCGGCGTGCTGCACACCTTCCCCAGCGAGCTGGCGCAGACCTTCTGGACGGCGATCGTCGCCTGGGTCACCTGCTTCGTGGTCACCATCCTGGTGAGCCTGGCAACCCGGCCGCGTGACCCGGATGAGCTCCGCGGTCTGGTATACTCTCTCACCCCGCGGCCGAGCGATGGCGCGCTCTCCTTGATTGCGCGGCCGTGGGTCCTCGCGGTGGTGGTGCTCGCGCTGACGCTGGCGCTCAACCTGGTGTTCTTCTAGGAGGCAAGATGAGCGGCGCAACCGGCCTCGACGTCCGGCTTCCGATCGGGGGGCTGTTTACCGTGCTCGGACTGCTCCTGGCGGGCTACGGAGTTGCCACCGGGGGCGATGCCGAGCTCTACGCCCGCTCCCTCTCGGTGAACGTCAATCTGTGGTGGGGCCTGGTGATGCTCGTCTTCGGGCTGCTGCTCCTGTGGGGTGCCTCGCGGACGCGGCGCGCGGCATCGGCCCGCCCAGCCACGGTCACGCCCGAGGGACGGGCCACCGAGGCGCGCGAGCACGAGCGAGGGCTAGAGCGCTGAAGCTCGAGCCCTCCCCGGGCGAACCCGTCAGGCTCTGGTTCAGATCGGTCCGGCAACCGGCACAGGTGTCGACGTCCAGTCGGTGGTGCCGTCGCCGAGCTGACCGGCGTTTGCGCCCCAGCAGTAGGCCAGGTTGCCCGTGGTCAGGGCACAGGTGTGGGTACCTCCCGGGGTCACCGCCTTCAACGCGAGTTCGCCAACAACCGCGAACGGCGACAGCCTGGTGGGGGCCGCGTTGCCCACTGGACTGCCGTCGCCGAGCTGCCCGTAGTAATCGTAACCCCAGCAGTGGGCGACCGACGCAGTGGTCACTGCGCAGGTGTGGTCGCCACCGGGAATCAGCCCGCTGAACTGCAGGCCGCCGGCCACCGCACGCGGTTTCAGACGCTGTGTGGTGGTGCCGTCGCCGAGCTGTCCCTCATCGTTGCCACCCCAGCAGTAGCCCTGATAACTCGTGGTCACGCCGCAACTGTGGGACGTGCCGTAGCGGTCGCGGGCTCCCGCGAGCACCTGGCGGAAGTTGAGCCCGCCCGCGACCGCCATCGGGCGCAGGCGCTGGGTGTTCGTACCGTCGCCCAGTTGCCCGGAGAAATTGGCGCCCCAACAGTACGCCCGATTGTCGGAGGTCACGCCGCAGGTGGGGAAGTGGCCAGCGGATACTTGGCGGAATACCAGCGCCTGGGTAGCCGTGGTGGCGAGTGCCGGCTGAAGCCTCGGCTCCGTGGGTGACTCGGCGTCTTCGCTGCAGCCGGCGATGGCCACCGTCAGCGCTGCGCTGAGCACGGAGGCGAATCGGATCGAGCGACAAGCGATATTCGACATGGAACCTCCATCATCGCTGAATCGCGATCAACTCGGACCGACGACCGTGACCGGCGTGGGTTCAGCGATGCTGAACGTGCCATTGCCAAGCTCACCGTGGAAGTTCCGGCCCCAGCAGTGGGCCACGCCCTCGGGAGTCCTGCCGCAGGTGTGGGCGTCGCCGGCGCTCACCTGGCTGAAGAGGAGCCCACCCGCGACCGCGACCGGCGTCAGACTGGTCGTCGCGCCGCCCGGTTGGCCGAGGAAACTCGAGCCCCAACAGTACGCCCGGTTCAATGTGGTCTCGCCACAGGTATACTCCAGCGCCGCCGTCACCCGAGTGAAGCTGAGTCCACCGGACACGGCCTTGGGCCAGAAGCTCAGATAGCTCTTGCCGTTGCCCACCTGGCCGGCTCTCCCGTCGCCCCAGCAGAACGCCCGGTTGCCGGTGGTCACGGCGCAGGTGTGCTCGGCCCCCGCGTCCACCAGGTGCCACTGCCGCGACCGGCCCACGCGCGAGGGCGTCAACCGCCGATAGACGGTGGAGCTGTCTCCTACCTGCCCGAGTTTGTTGAGGCCCCAGCAGAAGGCCCGGTCGTCCGTGGTCACGCCGCAGGTATGGTAGTAACCCGTGCTCACCTGGCGGAACGGAAGCGCCCGGGCCACCGCGACCGGAGTGGCGCTGTACGCCCCGAACAGCCCTGTCTGCGGCCCCGTCCGCGTTCCCACGCCGAGCTGGCCGTCGGTGTTCCGTCCCCAGCAGTATGCCAGGTTGTCCGGGTAGCTCACTCCGCAGGTGTGCTCGAAGGTCGTCTCCACCTGGCGGAACTTGTGCCCACCCGCCACCGGGACGGGCGTCAGGCGAAAGGCGGTCGTCCCGTCACCAACCTCGCCGAGCTCATTGTGCCCCCAGCAGTAGGCCCGGTTATCCGTGGTCACCCCACAGGTGGTAAAGAACCCTGCGCTGATCTGCCGGAAGCTGAGCCCGCCGACCACCGCTAGCGGCCTGGTGCTGCACGGACCGGCATTGAGGCAGGTCTCCGGCCCCGTCCTGTCGCCATTGCCGAGTTGGCCTTCGGCGCTGGCACCCCAGCAGTAGGCTCGATTGCCCGTGGTGACACCGCAGGTGTACTCCTCGCCGGCGCTTACCTGGTTGAACGCCAGCGCGGCGGTCAACGTGGTGGCGAGCGCCGGTGCCGGCGCCGGACCGGTGGGCGACTCGGCATCGTCGCGACATCCGAGCAGGGCCACACCGCCGAGGGTGAGGAAGAGAGCCGCGGCTCGCACCGGTGCGAGAACGAGAGGATGGCGACAGCGGGGGCCTGGCATGGCGAGCTCCTGGTGACGCACGGGACTGAGATTCACTTCGGCTCCCCGCAACCACGACGATTGGCCAGGGATGGTGGCGAGGCGCCTGGCCTATTCGACCCGCTCGGCCTGTGTTGGGTTACCCAGGCGTATCGTGTTCTCTTTAATAGACTTATGCCACTGCTCTCGGGGAGCGCTCAATACCTCGTCCTGGGCGCGGTCGGCCAGGCAAAGGGCGGCGAGCGAGGCCTCGAACAGTCGATAGTGTGGGGCAGACATGACACCCTCCTGCGGCAAAAAGGGGTCGATCGCTTTCCGACGCCCAGAGCCTAGGCCCAGGCTGTCAAGCCGAAGTCAAGTGGGCCCCGTCATTGCGTCCCCGTGAACCGGACTCCAAATTCCCGATTGGAGTTGACCCCAGCGGACCGGACGATGGCCACGATTCTCACCTGCCCCCACTGCGCCACTGATCTCGGGCCCGGAGATCGTTTCTGTCCGCAGTGCGGCGCCGGTCCCTTCGTGTGCGCCGGATGCTCGGAGCCCCTCCTCGAGGGCGCTCTGTCCTGCCCCGCCTGCGGTACCCCAGCCTATCCCACCGCCATCCACGAGACTGATGCCTCCCCAGAGGACGAGCAGGACTCGCCCTGGACCGAGGTGGCCGAGCGGCTAAGGCGGGCCACGCTGGGGGAGTTCGAGATCGGGCGCGAGCTGGGACGTGGGGGCATGGCCGCCGTGTTTCTGGCGCATGAGATCTCGCTCGCCCGCAAAGTGGCGATCAAGGTCATGTCGCCCGGCCTGCTCATGGGCGACGGGATGATCGACCGGTTCAAGCGCGAGGCGATCACCATCGCGCACCTCAATCATCCCAACATCGTGTCGGTGCATTCGGTGCGGCAGGCGGAGGGGCTGCACTTCTTCGTGATGCGGTACATCCAGGGCCGCTCGCTCGAGCAGGTCATCGACGAGGCCGGCCGGCTGCCGATCCCGATCGTTCGCTCGATCCTCTGCCAGGTGGCCTCCGCGCTGACGTACGCCCACCGCTCCAGGGTGGTTCACCGCGACATCAAGCCCGCCAACATCCTGATCGACGAGGACGGCAACGCGGTGGTCACCGATTTCGGCATCGCCAAGGCGGCCGAGTCGCCCACCCAGACGCACAGCGGCGCGCTGGTCGGCACGCCGGCCTACATGAGCCCCGAGCAGGTGCGCGGCGCCGAGGTCTCCGGCGCGTCGGATCAATACGCCCTGGGCGCAGTGGCCTATCAAATGATCACCGGCATCGCACCGTTCGCCGGCTCGACCATCACGGTCATGCAGGCGCAGCTCCAGGAGCAGCCGCGCCCCATTCGGGAGATCGAGGAAGACTGTCCGCCAGATCTCGAGGCGGCGATTCTCCGGATGCTGGCCAAGGACCCCGACGCGCGCTGGCCCAGCATGGCGGAGGCCAAGGTGGCGCTCGGCGCCGTGCCGCTGACGGACGACGATCCGCTCAGGGCCGAGCTCATCCGCCTGGCCACCACCGGCCATGGGTCGTCTCTCTCGGAGACACCGACGCCGGTGAGCCCCGCTCCGCGCACCAGACCTTCGGCGTCACTGCGTACCCCCGCCGCCGGCCTGGTGCAAAGCGTCACCATCCTTCCTCCGCCACCGGTGCTGGAGGCAGGTGACCGCTTCATGCTGGTGGCTCAGGTCCGGGGCCAGCATGGCGTCCGGCTGCCGGGTCGGATGGTGGAGTGGAGCAGCGACACACCCGACGTGCTCCGGGTCGACAGTGACCGGGCGATGGCCACGGCACTGGCACCTGGCTCCGCTCGGCTCAGCGCCATCTGCGATGGCGTGGAGGCCCTCCACCAGGTCGAGGTGGCGCCGCCGACGGCCGACGAGATCTCCATCGCGCCGCTGGACCAGCCGGTCCGGGTCGGCGACGAGGTTCAGCTCGAGGCCACCGCGCGCAGCAAGCACGGCCAGCCGATCGCGCGCCCAGTGACCTGGCAGTCGGCGGATCCAGCGATCGCGACGCTGGCACGGGACGGCGTGCTCTCCGCCCGCTCGGCGGGCTCGGCGCTGATCACCGCCGAGCTGGACGATGCCCGGAAGACCATGGCCGTGCCGATCCACCCCGCGCTGGTTGCGGCCATCCGTATTTCGCCTCCACCCAAGTCGGTGACCGCGGGTGAGTCGTTCGTGCTGAGCGCGACTCCGCTCGACCGGCGGGACGAGCCGTTGCCCGATCGCACCGTCTTCTGGACCACCAGTGACGTCGGCGTCGCCGTCATCATGCCGAGCGGGTGGGTGGGGACCCTCGGTCCCGGAACGGCCGTCCTGACCGCGACCTGCGAGCGCGCCAGCGCGTCGATCACGGTCAACGTCGAAGCAGTTGCCCGGCCTCCGGCACCGGCTCCGACCCCGCCCGAGGCAACCAGCGTCCCGCCGCGGCCTCCCGCCAAGCGCCGCCGGATGGCGCGCTCGCGGAGGAGCCGACTGCTGGCGGCCTGCGTGGGGGCGATGCTCGTGGGAGGCTGGGTCTGGCTCTCCGGCCGCGTGTATTCTTCCCGCGCGCCCGATGCCGAATCCGCGGATCTCTCGTCTGGATCGAGAGCATCGGCGGAGAGCGGCAGCCGGCTGGAGCGGTTCGAATCGATGCCCGTGGTGGACAGCGGGGCACCCGCGGCCGTTGCCATTACCCGGCAGCCTCGCCGGCTGCTGGCACCCGGAGCCTACACCAGGGCCATGGCGGAGCTTCGGGACCTGGCAGGCCGCCCGGTGCGGGACTCCAGCGTGGTCTGGTCCTCCACGGATCCAGCGGTTGCGCGCGTCGATCCGGCGCGCGGATGGGTCCATGCCATCGCTCCCGGCCGGGCCCACGTCGTCGCGGCAAGCGGCGCCTGGCGGGACAGCGTGATGGTGGTGGTGCGGGCCCCCGCTCCCGCCAGCGCCGCGGCGCCGGCACAGCCGGAGGCCCTGCCGGTGAACGAGGAGGAGACCAAAGCTCCGCAGGCTGCCGAGTTCCCGGCGGCGGTCGCCAGCGTCAGCGTGGTGGCGCCACGCACGTTGGTGGTGGGAGAGACGGTCGCCTTACGGGCGGAGCTGCGGGACCAGGCCGGTGGGGGACTGAGCTGGCGGCGCATCGCCTGGACCAGCAGCGATCCGGAAGTCGCCGCGGTGGATCCGGTCTCGGGTGTGGTGGCCGCCTATGCGCCGGGCACGACCGAGATCACCGCCACCTCCGAGGGGCAATCAGGCCGGGTGAGCCTCACCGTGCTTCCTCCTGTCCCGGACGAGCGATCCGCGCGACCCGCCGATCAGGTTGAGCGGCCGCCGACCCCTGCCGGAAGCCGCCTGTCGGAGCGCCAGCAGCTGGAGGCCCGAATTCGAAGTGGAGTGGAGCAGTGCTACGCCGCGCTCCGCGCCAAGGACGCGAGCCGGGTGGCGCAGATGTATCGGCCCGGGACGAAGTTGGATCAGGAGAATCTCAAGCGGCTGACCCGGATTCTCCGGACAGACGAGTGGGAGGCCGCGGTGGGGGAACGGACGGACGGGGCGCGGCAGATCGGGACGGATCACGCCAGCGCGGAGTTCAGCTTCCACCTGGCGTGGCGGGATGCGTTCGGCGGCCGACTTGGCAGCGATCCGGTGTTCCGGGCGGAGTTCGCCAGGGACGGCAGCCGGTACACCATGTCGAGCTGTCGGATCGTCGGATCGCCCGACCTCTGATCCTGAACGCTCAGCCCCCCAGCCCGACCGCCAGGCCCAGGCGAGCCACCATGTTCGAGCCGGAGCCTGAGGCGATCGGCACCTCGCTTCCGGTCTGGTCATTCCTCAGCGTGCCGCTTCCCAGCCGGTCGTAACCGAAGGTCCCACCCACATCCAGATTGACCCGCGGACCGAGCCGGAACAACAGTCCGCCGCCGCCGTTGAGCTCGATGAAGGCGGAAGAGAGCGAGAGCGCTCCGCCGGAGAACCCCACTTTGAGCACCGAGAAGCGCGCCGCGAGGTAGGGTGCCACCACGTTGCTCCCGGCGTGGATCCGGTAGCGAGGCTCGATGAACCCGCCGTAGAGTCTGGCGTCTTCCTCCCGGTTCTGCACCTCGTGGGTGGTGAACTGGAATCCCGCGCCGATCGAGACGGCACCGGGCGTGTAGCGGATCTGGGCTTCCCCGCCTACGCCGTCCTGCAGGCCGCTGAACACCTGCCCGAACACCCCGTTGAAGAGGCCGGACACCTGAAGCGAGACCGGCTGGGCCGATTGCGCGGCGAGCTCACCACTCAGGACGCCGGACACCGCCAGGGCGGCAGACAGCAGGCGGATCGCAGTCATCAGCGTCTCCGATCGGACGGCGGCCGCACCCGAAGTTGGCTGGAGCTGCCCTCCGGGGTCATCGTCCCGCTCGCCGCGAGCACGGTATAGGTGAACTGGACCGGCGAATCGGCCAGGCCCGAGGAAGAGGCCATGCCGCAGAAGGTACCGGCGTCCGGCCCAGTCGATTGGAACGCGCTGGCGTATCCGCCGACATCGGTGACGGCATCGTAATCCCCCACACCCTCGCAGGTCCGCCACTCGACCGTCACGCCGCTCGCGCCGTTGCCGTACTGGTCCACCACACGGACCACCAGGGGCTCGGGGAGCTCGGAGTCGACCGGCGCCGATTGGCTATCGCCCGACACCTTGAGCAGCCGGGCCGCCGCATCGGGCAGGGCCTCGATCTCGACGCGGGAGGATCCGGCACCCGCCACGTCGAGGTCGACAGACTGGGTGCCCGCCGTCTGTCCGAGGGTCCAGCTCGTGAGCTGCACGGTTCCGCTGGCGTCGCTCGTCGCACTGGCCGGCGCCACGACCCCTCCCGCCGAGGCAGACAGAGTGGCCGGAGCGTCCGCCACCGTCTGGCCGTCCGCGTCCAGCAGGCTCCATGACGCTGGACTCGCCAGCTGGGTGCCCACGACGGCGGACGCCGGCGGGGACGAGAGGACCGAGAGGCTGGCAACGCTCGGCAAGGTGATCTGTCCGGAGATCACCTCGCTGGACGGGCTCTGGCTGGCAAAGCGCAGAGTCCGCCGCCCCGGCACGCCGATGATCGTGAGATCGGTGAACTGCGCGCGGCCGCTGCTATTGGTGAGCACACTCGCCTGCCCGCCGAGGGTTCCTCCGCCCGAGGCGATCGACGCCTTGACCGCGATGCCGGCCTGACTGAGCGGATTCCCGCTCGCATCCTGCAGCTGAATAGCTGGTTGGGTGCTGAGCGGCACTCTGCTCCGCGCCGTCGACGGGGGTGGGGTGGCCAGAGCGAGCTGCGCTGGTGGCCCGGCGGCGAGCGAGATCGATTGCGAGGTGACTCCGCCCAGTGACGCCGCGCTGAAGGAGAGGGTATAGTCGCCCGCCAGGCCGGTGAGCGACAACCCGCTGAAGGTCGCCAGGCCGGACGCGTCCGTCGTCGCGCTCGCGTTCTGCAGGCTCCCGGTCGGTCCTGACGCGATCGCCGCCGCGATCGCGATGCCGGCCTGAGGCGCGGGATTGCCGGCCTGATCCACGACCTGCACCTCCGGCTGCGGAGCGAAGGGGACTCCGCTCTGGGTGGCGGGCGGAGGCTGGACCGTGATCTCCAGCCGGCCAGCCGCTCCCGCGTGCGCGATGGCGGAAAAGACCACCGCCTCGATGGTGCTGGACTGAATGCTGGCCGTGAGCTTGTACTGTACGTCCGCCGTCTTGCCCAAGGTCCAGCTTACGGCCTGGGCCACGCCGGAGCCGTCGGTGGCCACGGCGGCGACGGGGGAAACCGACGCGTCGCGATCCGCCGTGAAGACGACCGGCACGCCGGGCACCACGTTGCCCGCGGCGTCGTGGACCAGCACGGACGGCGCCGGACTGACCGGCGAGCTTACCGCAGCCTGGTAAGTCAGCGCCCCGACAGGATCGAGCCGCGACGGAGCGCCGGCCCCCACCTGAATGGCGCCTGTGGCCGCCTCCAGGGCGGGATCCGCCAAGTTGAAACGGAGGACTCGGGGCCCGACGAGCCCGAGAACGGCCAGGTCGGTATAGCTCGCGCGGCCTTCCGAGTCGGTCGCGACCGTGACGGTACCACCCAGGCTCCCGCCGCCCGAGGCGATGGATGCCGTGATGTCGGCTCCCGCGACCGGCCGGTCATCCGCGTCCAGCAGCACCAGCACCGGCTGCCGCTCGAACACCATCCCGTTCCGCACCGTATCGGGCGGCGCCTGCCGAATCGCAATGCTCGCCGCCAGGGGTACAACCGCGTGGGCGGTGAAGGTGAGAGGGGAGCCACTGAGATCGTCGCCGGATGTGTCGGTCGCCGTCGCCTGGATGGTCTGGGTGCCGGCCTGGGCACCAAGCGTCCATCGCACGGGGGCGAGACCTTGAATGTCGCTCTGGACGGTGGCGGCGGAGACGCTTCCGCCCCCCTGAGTGACCGTGAACGTCACCGCAACACCGGGGATCGGATGCTGCTCCTCGTCCGTGACGATGACCTCCACCGGCAGGGGCAGCTCGCGACCTGGCACACCGGTCTGGCCATCTCCGTGACCCGCCAGCAGCCTAGTCGCTACCTGGGGTCCCGGGGGCGGAACGCAGAAGGGGCCACCGCACTCGAGATCGCCACCACCGCAGCCGTAGGCCAGCCCCAGCAGCAGGGCGAGAGGCCCCACCA
>DATAOI010000011.1 GCA_036265815.1 Gemmatimonadales bacterium | reverse complement strand
TTGATCGACAGATGGTTGAAGTTGATCGAGCATGCTTGGGTGGGATCCTTTGTCCACCGCGCCCGGGGGGCCGCGGGTGAAAATGTGGAGTGCCTGGCTGGCGGAGTGCCAGCGCAGGTAGCCGTGGAGATTAATACGGAGCTGATGGTAATGCAAGGCGGGACAACCGCTTGGTGGTCTCACTTGGAATTTTCTTGGTCCTAATCGGCCTCTGTCCTGAATCGGTCTGAACGCGCGGCGCAACTACCGTATCAGCGACGTAAACAGTTCCGGCCTGATCGCAATGAACAACGCTATCAGAAGCCCGACTACCACTCCCACGAGTGTGTCGGCAGCTACTCCGCGCCAAAGCACCTTCTGTTCGCTGGGCGTCATTTCACCCCCCAAAGGGCATGGGAAACGCTTGGATCAATCACCCCCGAAGATCGGCCGAGCCAGCGCGACGATCGCCTCGACCTGCTCGGTGAACCGCATCGTCGTGGTGTCGAGCAGGACGGCGTCCTCAGCCGGCCGGAGTGGCGCCACCTGCCGGGTCGAGTCCGCCTGGTCCCGCACAGCCAGCGCCTCCACCTCGGCCTCCAGGCGGGCGGGATCCTCGTTCAGACCTCGCTGCGTCACTCGCCGTCCGGCCCGGGTCTCAGCCGTAGCGGTGAGGAAGATCTTGAGCTCCGCGTCGGGGAACACCACGGTGCCGATGTCCCGCCCGTCCACCACCACCTGCCGGCCCGCCCGCACCATCGCGCGAAGCCGGGTATTCACCCATTCGCGAATCACCGGCACGGCGGAGACGGCGGAGACCCTCGCGGTCACGTCGGGCGCGCGGATCGCGGCGTCGACCGGCTCGCCTTGCAGGTAGGCGGCGAACCCCGCCCCGTCCGGCTGCAGCATGAGTCCGCGATCCTCGGCCGTGCGGAGGATGGTCTCCGGGTTCAGCAGGGACAGCGGATCCTCTCCCGGCCGCCCGCGCCGCGCGGCCTCCCGGAGCGCCACCAGCGTCACCCCGCGATAGAGCGCCCCCGAGTCCAGATGAGCGAAGCCCAGCGCTTCCGCCACCGCCCGCGCCGTGCTCGACTTTCCCGACGCGCTGGGCCCGTCGATGGCGATAACGCCCGCCTTCACCGCTTCCCTCGCCGGCGGATGCTGCGAAGCGTCTGGGGGAAATCGGGAAAGCTGACCGCCGCACAGGCGAGATCGTCGATCGTGACCCGGGCGCCCGGCACGGTGCCGAGTACCGCGAACGCCATCGCGAGCCGATGGTCGGCGGCGGTCCGGACCCGGCCACGCGGCGCGGCCTGGCTTCCCTCCACGTAGAGATCGTCGCCGGAGACCTCCGCCTGCGATCCCACCGAGCGCAGGTTCTCCGCGATGAGGCTTAGCCGGTCGCTTTCCTTGACCCGCAGCTCGCCTACCTGGCGAAAGATCGTGGTGCCCGCCGCGCGCGCGGCCAGCACGGCGAGCAGCGGAATCTCGTCGATGAGACCCGGGATCTCCCGCGCAGTCACCTCCGTGGCCCGAAGCTCCGCCGGCCGGATCAGCAGATCGGCCACCGGTTCACCGAAGTGCTCGGTGGCTTCCGCCAGATCGACCGCGGCACCCATCCGCGCGAGCACGCCGAGAAAGCCGGTCCGAGTGGGATTGACTCCGACGCCCACCACCCGGAGCTCACCGGCCTCCGCGAGCGCGGCGGCACCGACCAGGAACGCGGCCGACGATGGGTCCCCGGGGACCTGGATATCGAACGGCTCCAGCCGGCCGGTGGGCCGGAAGTGGATCCAGCCCTCTCGCTCCACCACGTCGTACCCGAACGCGCGGAGCAGGCGCTCGCTGTGGTCGCGCGAGCGGCCGTGCCGCTCCAGCAGCTCGATCTCGACCCCGCCGGTGAGTCCGGCCAGGAGGAGGGCGCTCTTGATCTGCGCGCTCGAGACCGGCAGCTCGTAGCGGAGCGGCGTGAGCGGCCCGCCCCGCACGGTGAGCGGCAGTCCGTCACCGCGGTGCTCGACGAATCGCGCGCCCATCTTTGCCAGCGGCAGGGTGACCCGGCGCATCGGCCGGCGGCGAAGGGAGCCGTCGCCGGTGAGCGTGGCGCTGAACCGGTGGCCGGCGAGGACCCCGAGGAGGAGGCGCGTGGTCGTTCCGGAGTTTCCGCAGTCGAGCGGCGTCAGCGGCCGGGTGAGGCGCCGGCGGCCCCGGATGGCAACCACCCGCCCCAGTCGGAGCGGCGAGATCTCCGCGCCAAGCTGCCGAAGCACCCGCGCGCTGGACCGTGCGTCCAGCGAGGTGAGCGCGCCGCCCACGTGACTCGTCCCCCCGGCCAGCGCGCCCAGCAGCAGCGTCCGGTGGGTGATGCTCTTGTCGCCGGGCACCCGTACGCTCCCGCCCACCCTCACCGCTCCAACCCCTCCCGGAAGCGCTGGGCGGTCGTGAGGTACTGGCGGAGGCCGGCGGCGTCGCCCGTGGCGATCAGCCGCCGGAGATCCGCCAGGCCGGTCTCGGCGGCGGCGAGGGCATCGGCCACCGCTTCACGGTTGTGCAGCAGGATATCGATCCACATGTCGGGCTGACTGGCCGCCAGCCGGGTCGTATCCCGGGCACCGGGCCCGAAGGACACGCCCGAGAGGCCCCGATCGGCCAGGATCTTGGCGAGCGCGGACGCGACAGCCTGAGGCAGGTGACTGGTCCAGGCGAGCTGGCGATCGTGGGCGGTGGCGTCGATCAGCACCGGCGACGCTTCGAGCACCCGGCGCCAGAAGCTCATCACGTTGCGCGCGGCCTGGTCGCCACCCGGCGCGCCGGTCTCGCAGACGTACACGACGCATCCCCGGAGCCGGTCGGGCCGCGCGGCCGCGAAGCCCGATGCGTGGGTTCCGGCGAGTGGGTGGCCGCCGGCGAAGCGATCGCCCAGGCCCTCGGCCGCGGCCCGTGCCACGATCGGCGCCTTCACGCTGCAGACGTCGGTCATGAGTGCCGCGGCCTCAAGTTCCGAGGCCAGGCGACCGATAAGATCGAGCGTCGCGTTGGGCGGCACCGCCAGCACCACCAGCTCCGCGCCCCGAGTGGCCCGAACCGCCGAGTCGGCCAGGTCGGTGATGGCGGAGGCCCGGAGCGCCTCGATGCCGTCGCTTCGCGAGGGGGAGAATCCCACCACTTTCGGAATGCCGGCCATCCGCGCCTGCCAGGCGAGCGATCCACCGATCGCTCCCAGGCCGATGACCGCCATCGACGACGGACGCACCGATCAATATCCGTTGAAAGACGTCACGGAGCCCATCCACCGCCCGGGGGAGGCGGCAGCGGCCGCCGTGAGTGCCTGAGGAGCCAGCATTGTAAGGATATGGCGATCGAATCTCAACGCGACCTCCCGGTGCTCGCGTGGACCGCACACCACGATGCTACCGAGGAAAAAGCCCTGCACCTCGGCGCGCACGACTACCGCACGACGCTGGTGCCGACCCGCCCGCTCATCGCCAGGGTCCGGCCCGTCCTCAAGCGCGCAAGCATGTACTGAGCAAGCGATTGCCGACGCATCGCTGGCAGATGCGTCGGCCGGCGGCACGGGTTCTGACCCCTCCAATGGCGTAGATTTTGCCTTCCGGCGAGGTGCTCATGGCCAAGATTCTCATCGTCGAAGACAGCTCGGACAACATGAAGCTCTTCCGGACCCTCCTGGTGCTCAAAGGCCATGATGTGACGGGGCTCGCCGGGGGCGACGGATTGCTGGAAACCATCGGCCGGACCGGCCCCGATCTGGTCCTCATGGACATTCAGCTCCCGGGCAAGGATGGCTACGCGCTGCTGGAGGAGATCCGCCATTCCCCGCACCAGGGCCTCCGGGTCCTGGCACTGACCGCGCACGCCATGAGCGGCGATCAAGAACGGGCCCTGAGCGCGGGCTTCGACGGATACATCACCAAGCCGATCGACATCCGACGCTTCCCCGAGCTGGTGGCCGACGCACTGGCCGGTGAGCGTCTGGAGACCTGAATCCGCCGGAGGACATGCCCCGATGAGCCAGGAAGCCGTCCGTCCCAAGCCTCCGACTACGCCCATCTCGGCGAAGAAGGCGCTGCTCGATGCTTACGATACCGTGCTCAAGACCCAGGCGGATGAGCGCGAGGCCGAGCTGCGTGCCATCGAGGCCCGGCGCCAGGCCCGCAGGTGGTCACGTCCGCTGGTGTTGATCTGCGCGGCGATCGTGCTCTTCACCGGCGCCTACCTGTGGATCGAGCGCCCCGACTGGGTCTTTCCCAGGCCGCCCGCCCCGGAGTCGGCGGCCGTGGCGGAGGCCGGCTTGCGGATCACCATCGCGAACGCGGCCCAGCACGTGGAGCGATTCCGCCAGCGGACCGGACGTCTGCCCGAATCACTGGAGGCGGCGGGCGCGCACCCGTTGGGTCTGCGGTACAGCGTGAGCGGGGCGGGCTACCGGCTGGAGGGCGAGCGGGACGGCCGGGTGGTGACCTTCGCCTCCGATGAGCCCTTGCTGGCATTCCTCGGCAACAGCTTCCAGGTGATCTCCCGGAGAGATCAATGAGCCGGGTCCGCCGCGGCTTCACCATGATCGAGCTGCTCACGGTCTTGATCGTATTGGCGCTGCTGAGCGGACTCGCCATTCTCCGCTACATCGATCTGCGAAACCGGGCGCTCGCCGTCCAGGCGAGCGCGGATCTGGAGACTGTGCGGCTCGCCGCCTACAGCGCCTGGTACGAGACCGGGAACTGGCCGGCCGACGCCGGACCCGGCGTCATGCCGCCGGAGCTGGCCAGCTACCTCCCCGGTGGCTTCAGCTTTCAGCGCAACGAGTACTCCCTCGACTGGGAGAACTTCGCTCCGCCCGGCGGTGGCCCGTCCGGCGGGATGCAGATCGGCGTGGTCCTGAGCGCCTCCACCACCCGGATGAGCAACACCCTGGTGCAGGTCCTGGGAAACAAGACGCCGTTCGTGGTCAATGGCGACGAGATCACCTACGTGATCGTGGGCCCCGACGGAAGGAGCTGATTTCAGCCGAGCGCCCGGCGCAGGGCCGCGAGGTCGGCCGGGGGCCCGGGATACTGCGGATTCATCCGTTCCAACGTTTGCAGCACCGTCGCGGCCACCAGGACATCGCGCACATGCTGCTTGTCCGCGGGCACCAGAAACCACGGCGCCTCCGCGGTGCTGGTCCGCTGCAGCATCTCCTCGAACGCTTCGTTGAACTGGTCCCACCGATTCCGGTCGTCCAGGTCACCAGCCGAGAACTTCCAGTGCTTCGCGGGATCATCCAGCCGGGCGAGCAGCCGATCGCGCTGCTCCTCCCGCGAGATGTGGAGCAAGAACTTGAGGATGGTGACCCCGTTCTGGGTCAGGATCCGCTCGAACTGATTGATCTGCTCGTATCGCGGACGCCAGACTGATTCGGGCACCAGCTGCCGGACCCGCACCACGAGCACGTCCTCGTAGTGCGAGCGGTTGAAGACCCCGATGGCGCCCTTGGCCGGTACGGCGAGGTGGGCTCGCCAGAGAAAGTCGTGTGCCAGCTCGAGTGGTGTGGGGGCCTTGAAGGAGCTGATCGAGAAGCCCTGCGGATTCAACACCCCGAACACCCGCCGGATGGTGCCGTCCTTCCCCGATGCGTCCCTGCCCTGCAGAACCACCAGCAGCGCGCGACTCGCCTCGGCGTAGAGCGCGGTCTGCAGCGCGTCGAGCCGCTGGCCGGCATCGGCCAGGTAGCGGTCCAGCTCCCCGCGTCCGGGCATACCCTTGGGCGGCGACGCGGCCGCGTCGGTGAGCGCGATCGGGGTGCCGGATCCGATCGGGGCGAGTGGCTCGGGCTTCCAGCTCACCGCGCCTCCCAGAGGAGCAGCACCAGGGCGTGCGGCGCGACCCGGACGCCGTCTCCGCAGGCCTGAGGGCGGTTGACCGCATCCTGCTCGGTGTCGATGACGCAGCTCCAGGTTCCCGAGTGCGTGGGGGCCGGCACGGTGCACCGGGCGGTCCGGCCTCCCCCGTTGAGCCACAGCAGCAGGACCGGATCCCGCGCCTGGTTCCGGATCAGCATGCCGAGCACGTGTCTCGCCGCGTCGTGCCAGTCATCCGCCGTCATCTCGGTGCCGTCGGTCCGGAGCCAGGAGAGCTGCCGGGTTTCCCAGGAGCCGGCCTGCTCGTGAGGAAAGAACTCACGCCGGTTGAGCTCCGGCATGCGGCGCCGCAGCGCGAAGACGCTCTGGGTGAACTCGAGGAGGTGCCGCTGGGCGGGGGTGAGCCGCCAGTCGACCCAGCTGAGCGGGCTGTCGTGGCAGTAGGCGTTGTTGTTCCCGGCCTGGGTGCGGCCGATCTCGTCGCCGTGGGAGATCATCGGTACTCCGAGTGATAACGCCAGGGTGGCGAGAAAGTCCCGCTTGACCCGCTCTCGCCGCCGCACGGTCTGGGTCGCGTCGGCGGGACCTTCCACTCCCCAGTTCCGGCTCAGGTTGTGATCGGAGCCGTCGCGGTTGTTCTCCCCGTTGGCCTCGTTGTGCTTGTGCTCGTAGCTGACCAGATCGTGCAGGGTGAAGCCGTCGTGGCAGGTGACGAAGTTGACGCTGGCCAGCGGACCTCGGGCCGCTGCCTCGTACAGGTCGCTGCTCCCGGTGAGCCGGGAGGCCATCTCGCCCGCCGCGCCGGTGTCGCCCCGCCAGAACCGGCGGGCCGCGTCCCGGTACTTCCCGTTCCACTCGGCCCAGCCCGCCGGGAAGCGGCCGACCTGATATCCATCGGGACCGAGGTCCCAGGGCTCCGCGATCAGCTTGACCCCCGACAGGATCGGGTCCCGCCGCACCAGCTCGAAGAAGGGAGCGGTTGGGTCCATCGCGCTGTCCACCCGGCCCAGCACCGGTGCGATATCGAAGCGGAACCCGTCCACGTGCATCTCCGCCACCCAGTAGCGGAGGCTCTCCAGTACCAGCTCGAGGGTGCGACGTCGTCGGATGTCGAGCGTGTTCCCGCAGCCGCTATAGTCGACGTACCGGCTGGGATCGAGCGATTCCAACCGATAGTACGCCGCGTTGTCGATCCCGCGGAAGCAGAGAGTCTCGCCCCGATGATTGCCTTCGGCCGTATGGTTGTAGACCACGTCGAGGATGACTTCGAGCCCCGCCCGGTGCAGCCGCGCCACCATGGTCTTGAACTCGGCGACCTGGATCCCGCGGTCGCCGCTGGCGAACCGGGAGTCCGGCGCGAAGTAGCCGATGGGGTTGTAGCCCCAGTAGTTCACCAGTCCCAGCGCCGCGAGGCGCGCCTCGGTCACCGCGTGGTGCACCGGGAGCAGCTCGACCGCGGTGACGCCGAGCCGCTGCAGGTGATCGATGATCGGCCCGCTGGCGAGTCCGAGATAGGTGCCACGCAGCGCCTCCGGCACCTCCGGGTGCAGCATCGTCATCCCTTTGACGTGGCACTCGTAGACGACGGTACGTTCCCATGGGGTCCGTGGTGCCCGGTCCCCGGCCCAATCGAAGCCGGAATCGACCACCACCGACTTGGGCATCGTGCCGGCGGTATCCGCGGGGTCCGGCGCGGGCACGCCCGACGGCACGCCCGATGGCTCGGTGGCGGACGCGAGCCCACCGGCGCGCTCCCGGCGGACCTGGCCGGCCACGGCCCGGGCATAGGGGTCCAGCAGCAGCTTGGCGGGGTTGAACCGGTGGCCCTGCTCCGGTGCGTAGGGGCCGTGCACCCGGAAGCCGTAGAGCTGCCCTGGTCCGGCGCCCGGCAGGTACGCCTGCCACACGCCTCCTTCGCCGCGGGTCATCTCCACCCGATCCGACGTCATGGCGTCGGCGGTCGCCGCGAAGAGACAGAGCTCGACGGCGGTGGCATGGTCGGAAGCGAGCGCGAAGCTGGTGCCCTTCCCGTCCCAGGCAGCGCCCAGCGAAGACGTCGACCCAGCAGCGACGTGCGTCATGGGGCAGAAGTATAGGGGAGGGTGGGGCAGGGTGAGGCAAGGTGAGGCAGGGTGGGGCAAGGTGAGGCAAGGTGAGGCAGGGTGAGGCAAGGGGTGGGCGATGCGGGAGCGCGGGGGCCTGTGATCTCGAGCGCCGCGCTGTCGAGCCGAGCCGGAAGCTGTCATGTGGCATCCCGAGTCCAATCGCTGCGTTCAGGGCGAGGGAGCTGCTCCTCGGGATGACAGCGCGGGCCCGCTACTCGGTTCCTCACGCGGCGCTCGGACCGCAGTCCCCTGCATGCTCCCCGTTTTTCACGCGTGGCCTGCCCCACCTTGCCCCACCCTGCCCCACCCTGCCGTCCCTACTCAATTGTCTTCTGGAACCGCGCCACGCTGAGCGCCACCAGCGCGACCGCAAATCCGACCAGGATGAGACCCTCGCGCCAGAGATGCTCCAGCCCCACGTCCTTCAACAACACACCGCGCAGAATTTTGAGGAAGTAGGTGAGCGGCAGCGCCGCGCCGATCCACTGGGCGGGCGCTGGCATGGCCTCACGGGGGAACATGAAGCCTGAGAGCAGGATGTTGGGCAGCAGGAAGAGGAAGCTCAGCTGCATCGCCTGGACCTGGCTCCGCACCAGGGTGGACATGAGCAGCCCCAGCGCGAGGCTGGCCACGATGAAGGCGAAGCTCAGCAGGTAGAGCAGCGGAAGGCTACCCAGCATGGGCACCTGGAAGAGCAGCCGGCCCAGGAGCAGGATGACGGTGATCTGGATGTAGCCAATCAGCAGGAACGGCAGGATCTTGCCCAGCATGAGACTGGTCTTGTCGATCGGCGTCACGATGAGCTGCTCCAGAGTGCCGCGCTCTCGCTCCCGTACGATGGCCATGCTGGTGATGAGGACCAGGGTGAGCGAGAGCAGGACACCAATGATGCCGGGCACGATGAAGACCGCGCTCCGAAGGCCCGGGTTGTACAGCGGCCGGACCCGCACCTCGAGTCGGGCCGGCCGGGCCACACCGCCTCCCGCGAGCTCGGCGGCCCGGGCAGACCCGGCCTGCACGGCGCCGGAGAGGGCGGCCGTCGAGGCCAGCGGGTCGGCCGCGTCGACGATGATCTGGGCCCGCCCCGTGGCACCGCGCTCGATGTCCCGCATAAAGCGCGGCGGGATGACCAGGCCGGCGCTGGCCTGGCCGTCTTCGATCCGATTCGCCAGTTCGCCCCGGCTCTGGACCTGCTCCACCACATCGAAGTCGCCGGTGTTCCGCAGCACCTCGATCAGCCGGCGGCTCTCCGGAGTCCGCGACTCGTCCAGCACCACGGTGGGGAGGTGGCGCACCTCGGTCTGGATGGCGTAGCCAAAGAGGACCAGCTGGATCGCCGGGATGCCGAGCATCATGGCGAGGGTGAAGCGGTCGCGCCGGAGCTGCACCATCTCCTTCCACAGCATCGGCCAGAGTCTCATACCACCGCCCCCTCGTCCCGCCGCTGCAGCTCGATGAACACATCCTCGATCGAGGGCTGGCCGAACTGCGCCAGCACCTCGGCGACGGTGCCCACGGCGATGAGGCGCCCGCGGGAGAGAAACGCCAGCCGCTGGCAGCGCTCCGCTTCGTCCATGTAGTGGGTGGTCACCAGAATAGTCGTGCCCTGCCGGGCCAGCGCGTAGATCCACTCCCAGAAGAGCCGGCGCGACGCCGGATCGACGCCGGCCGTGGGCTCGTCGAGAAAGAGCATCGCCGGCCGGTGCGCAGTGGCGCACGCCAGGGCCAGCCGCTGCTTCCAGCCGCCGCTCAGCTCGCCGGCGAGCTGGCCCGCTCGGGGCTCGAGGCCGAGCTCGGCGAGGAGCTCGGCGGTGCGCTTCCGGCGTTCGGCGCCACTCAGGCCGTAGATGGAGGCGTAGAACCGGATGTTCTCGGCGACGGTCAGATCGTCGTACAGCCCGAAGCGCTGGGACATGTAGCCGATCTTGCGCCGGATCTGCTCCGGTTCCCGATTGACGTCGTGGCCGACCACGGTGGCGGTGCCGGAGGTCGGGGTCATCAGGCCGCAGAGCATGCGGATGGTGGTGGTCTTGCCGGAGCCGTTGGGACCCAGCAGGCCGAACACTTCACCGCGATGGATGGAAAGCTCCAGCCCTTCCACGGCGACGCGGGTGCCGAAGACCTTCCGCAAGCCGTGAATCACCACCGCCTCTTCTGCCGGCGCCGTGGCCGTCATGGCGTCTCCGGAGCGTGAATCTCCACCGTGGCGGGAAGCCCCGGCTTGAGAAAACCGGTGGAATCCTGGAGCGCTACCTTGACGCCGAAGACCAGATCGGCGCGCTCCCGCTCGGTCAGCGCCACGCGGGGAGTGAATTCCGCCTGGGGATTGATGGCGACCACGCGCCCGGCCACCGGTCGTCGGGGAAAGCCATCCAGCACGGCGGTGGCGGTCTGGCCCTGGCGCACCCGCGGTAACTGGCGGGTCGGGATGTATACCCGGACGAACGGATCGGCCGACTCGCCCAGGGTGACGGCTGACTGTCCCACGGCGAGCATCTCGCCCGGCTCAGCGTTGCGGGAGAGGACCACGCCGGAGACCGGCGCCTGAAGCACCAGGTCATGCGCGACCGCGGTGGTGGCCTGGAGGGCCGCCCGGGCGCGCGCGGCCTCCGCCCTGGCTGCCTGGATCCGCTCCGGCCGGGTGCCTTCACGCAGCAGATCGAGCGCATGGCGGGCCGCATCCCGGCGCGCGGCGGTGGATGCGGCGGCGGCCTCCGCCTCGTCGAGCGACTGGCGGCTCACCGTGCCATTGGAGGCGAGCGGGCGGACTCGAACGAGGTCCCGCGCGGCGCGGTCGGCCTCCGCCTCCGCCATCCGCAGCTCGGCTTCGGCGCGCCGGAGCTCCTCGGGCCGGGTGCCCGCCAGTGCTTCGCGCAACGCCGCATCGGCCGCGCGAACCCGCGCCGCGGCCTCCGCCAGATCGGCCCGGGTGGTCGACTGGGTGAGCGCGATCAGGGTGTCCCCCGCGCGCACCGCCTCTCCCTCGTCATGCCAGACGCGCACCACCCGGGCGGGCACCTGGGGCGCCACGTTCACCTCCCGCACCTCGATGGTACCGGTGCCGACGATCGCCTCGGGCCCGGAGCGACGGCAGCCGAGGGCGAGCAGCAGGAGGCACCACCTTCCCCGTCTCATCCCACCCTCCGGGCGCGTCGCGGGCGAGCCGCGGCGGGTGCCGCAGGCGCAGTGGTGAGCGCGGCGAGCGCGAACTCCGCCGCGTGCCGCGCGAAGCGGCGGAGCGTCTCGCGCGATGGGCCGGTCGGGCCGGTCGCCAGCAGGATGCGGATCGCCGGTCGGGCGATGGCGAAGTAGGCGACCTGAGACACGATCGAGATGGCGGCGAAGCGGGGATCCAGGCCCCGCCGGAACACGCCGGCCGCCTGGCCCTCGCGCACCAGATCGCAGAGCCGGCGGAAGGTGGTGGCGGCGATGACGTGGAGCTGGCCCACGGCGTGGGCCGCGTCCGACTCCGCCAGCTCCCGCACCAGCAGGCGGGGGAACCGGGGGTTGGAGGCGATCGTCTCCGCCTGGGCCTCGACCATCGCGCGTAGCTGGACCGCCGGAGGCCCCGGCCGGTCGAGGCCGCCGCTGGTCCGGCGGACGAGCTCCCCGATCAGGCGCCGCAGCACCTGCTGGTACAGCTCTTCCTTGTCGGCGAAGTAGTAGTACAACAGTGCGCTGTTCACGCCGGCCGCCCGGCCGATCTGTTTGACGGTGGTGCGGGCGTAGCCCTGCTCGGCGAAGAGCCGCTCGGCGGCATCGAGGATCTGGTCGCGGCTGGGCGTGTCGGCCATGTTGTTTAATTAATCGCTCAGTTAAATCGGGGTCAAGTGCGGCGGGCCACGCGTGACGGAGGCTTGGCGGCCGTCTGGCTGTCCCTGCCCCGCTACCCCCTCCGCCCTGTCCCCTGCTGCCGGATCGCCCGGATCCGGCTCAGCCCCCGGATCACGGCGAAGAGCGTCACGCCGGTCCAGAGCGCGGTGTAGGCCAACTTGATGGCAGGCGTGGCGGAGCGGAGCGGGGTGAGGAGGGCGAGCGCGATGAACCCGGCGTCGATCAGAAGCACCACACCGACCAGGCGGAGCACCTCCCGTTTCACACGGACGGTGCCGGAGACTTCTCGAGCAGGGTGGCGCACCAGGCCACCTCGATCGCCAGCCGGTCGATCTCCTCGCGGGTCTCCGCGAGGCACTCCTGAAGATCGCGGCCGCCCGCGCTGGAATCGAGAACGGTCACCACCTCGCGCAGCCCCTGCAGCTCGTAGGTGAGCAGCTCGTGGTAGCGCTGGGCGGCCGCGGCGTGGGTCGGGGCCAGGCGGCGCAGCTCGGCTTTCCGATCCAGGGTGTGCTCGATCGAATGCCGGGCCGCATAATCCTCGGCGGCGATGCGGGGGCGGCGGCGCTCCAGCGGCAAGGTGACGAACGGCAGGCGGCGCCGGTGGTGCGAGCGCAAGTCGCCCAGCGCGTCCAGCAGACTGCGCAGGATCGGCATCATCGGTGTGGCTAGTCCTTGCCCCGCCATACCGACCGCAGATACAGACTGCCGGCAATCAACATCAGCCCGGCCAGGATCGGTCCGGGGCCGCCGGCGGTCTCGAAGCGAAACGGCAACGGCCCCGCCTGGCCGGGCACGTTGTGGGCGATGAGCGCGATGCCGAACGCCACCCCTGCGACGCCGAGCAGCGCGAGTAACGCGAACAGATGGCGCATGCGGATCCCCGGGGCTGAAAGGAAGCGATCTACTTGGCGGTGGCGTCGGCGGCCAGCTCGCCCAGGAACTGGACCGCAGCGCCCACTCCGCCCTGGGGTGATGCCGCGATCTGGAAGGCGCGCAGCAGCACCGGCGAGAGCGCCTCGGCCTGGAGCTCCCCCAGTTGCAGCGGCGAGGACAAGCCGCGGGCCAGCGGCGGCAGCACGCCGGTGAGCTTGTGCATCAACGCCTCCTCGGTGACCGCATTCCACATGGCCACGAACTCCTGGGTGTTCTCCGGGCGCCTCGGCCCCTCGTTGCCCATAGCGTTTCTCCGTGATCGGGTGTCCAAGAACTTAGGGCCGGACGGGATCGGTGCCAACCTCTCTACCGGCGCCCACAGCATGGAACTTGCTCATTCCCGACATGCCACCGAGACCATTCTTGCACCCCGCAGGTACCCCGTTCTGGGGCGGAGACTTCCATGCGGCTCCGTCGGCTCCTTCTCTGTCTGCTCCTTGCAGGGTGCGGTGCCTCGGCGGGTCCTGCCGACCCGGGTCCGGCCGGCGGCGACCCGCCGATCGGCGGCGGCGACCCGCCTGGAGAGAGTGGAGCCCTCGCGAGCATCGGCGGGTGCCAGGTCTTTCCGGCCAGCAACGCCTGGAATCGCGAGGTGAGCGGCGATCCGGTCGCGACCAACTCGGCTGCGCTCCTCGCGGTCATGTCGCCCGCCAGCGCCCTACATCTCGATCTCGGGACCAGCGAGACGTACTACGGCATCCCTTACACCGTCGTGCCGGCGGACCAGCCGTTGGTCCCGATTACCTTCGGAACCGACGGCGCCGACTACTCCGATGAGAGCGATCTGGGGCCGATGCCGATTCCGCTGAACGCGCCGATCGAAGGCGGCAGCACCAGCGATCCGGATCCGGGCTCGGGCGATCGGCACGTCCTGGTGGTTCGGCAGGGCGAGTGCGTGCTGTATGAGCTCTACAACGCGGTCCGTACGGGCAGCGGGTTCCAGGTGAGCTCCTCCGCCAGGTGGGATCTCACCACCAATGCCACTCGTCCCGCCGGCTGGACCTCGGCGGACGCGGCGGGCCTGCCGATTCTCCCCGGGCTGCTCAAGCACGCGGAAGTGGCCGAGGACCGATTGACCCACGCGATCCGCTTCACCGTCCCGCACGTGCGGCGGGCGTATGTGGCGCCGGCCGGCCACTGCGGGCAGTACAGCGACACCAGTCTCCCGCCCTATGGCACCCGGGTACGGCTCAAGTCGGATTTCCCGCTCGACGCGTACACCGGCGACGCCCTCATCCTGCTCACCGCCCTCAAGCGGTACGGCCTCATGCTGGCCGATCAAGGAAGTCCCTGGTATCTCACCGGCACCTCCGACCCGGCCTGGTCGGACGCACTGGACCAGCTCCGTGCCCATCCGGTGCACGGGAGCGACTTCGAGGTGCTGCAGAGCGGACCGATGACGAGCTGCTGATGCGCTAGCCAGCCGGCGGTCGAGCCGTTCCCAGCTCGGCAGGGCGAACCGCGCCGACCCCCGCGACGTTCCCCGTCACGACGCGACGGTGCGAATCGAGCTGCCCCAGGTGGTAGGCGAGGTGGACCAGCAGGTGCACGAGATACTCCTCGGTATCCACCCGCATCTCAGCGATGATCTCGGGAAATTCGGCCGGAAGATCCTCATCCGTCAGCCGTGCCAGCACGGACGTCACTACGGAGCGCGCCGTCTCCAGCTCGGCAACGAGCTCCGCGCGGGGAACGTCGCGTCGGGCGAACTCGGCCGACCGGTCTCGCAGGTAACTCGTGCCGCCCAGCCGCGCACCGATGTAGTGCTGGAGATTGCCCGCCAGATGCAGCGCGAGCGTTCCGCCGGTGTTCGCCATGCCGGGTGCCGCTTGCCAGATCTGTCGCTCGTCGGGATAGGCGTCGAGCTCCCGCTGGGCCGCCTTGAGGTCACGGTCGACGATCGCCGCCACGGTGGACACCAACATCGCGTATCTCCGGTCGAGAGTGGTTCACACCATCCGAGCGAGGCGGCGCCGCGCCGCCGCGACGAGCGTGCCGTTTCCCGCGGCGAGGCTACCATCGGGTAAGGTGAGCGTGTCTTCCAGTCCGATCCGGGCATCGTAGCCGCGTCGGGCGGCTTCGTCGAGGAGGGGCCAGGCGGTAGCATCGGTGCCGTGGAGCAGCCGGGGACAACTGACAGCCCAACGCTCCAGCACCGCCTCGATGCGTTCGACCTGACGAAGGGCGGCACTGACCTCCTGCTGGGCCGGCTCGAAGCACTCGCACACACTCGGCCGCCAGTCCACTCTCCGCGAAGCAGTGGGCGGCATGCTCGTCCTGGAGTCCGGCCTCCACACCGACGCCTCGTTGCCGGAGCAGCCTGGCCAGCCATGTGGCGCCCGCCTCGTCGAAGTTCACCGAGGCAAAATCGGGGAGCTCAGTCCAGCGCGCTACCGCGCGCTCGCGCTCGGTGCCGCTTCCCACGATCCAGGCGCCGGTGCTCACACCGAGCGGAGCTGCCGGGAGCGCCAGACGTATCGATCGCACCAGGCGTCCGACATCGGCGGCGGCGAGACTCTCCTTGCCCCGAGCATCACGGGCGTGAGCGTGGATCGCGCCGGCCCCGGCCGCCACCGACTCGGCGGCCTGGGCCACCTGATCCGCCGGCGTGCGCGCCAGCGAACGATGGGCGCCGGGAGCCCGAGCGCCGTCGATGGCCGCTTGCAGCAGCATGGCAGGCTAGCGCTCGGTGGCGGAGCCGACGATCTCGATCACGCCTGCTTCCCCGCGCGGGCAATGCTGCCCAGCCGGGCCAGCAGGGGCAGCTCGCCCTCGGGAATCCACTCGGCGACCCAGCGCACCACCCGTCCCGCCCATTCCGGATCCAGTGCCTGGCCACCGGCCACCGCGGCTCGTTGGGTGGTCAGCTCGGCCAGCAGCTCGGCGAGCTGCGCCTGGGCAGACGCGCCATCGACGGTGCGAAGGCCGACGGCCTCCATTCGCCGCACCACGGCGATGGTCTGGTCCAACGCCGTCAGGAGCCTGCCCGTCGCCATGGGTTAGAGCTCGAGCGAATAGTGGAGGAACTGCTCATCCCGACGATAGCCCAGCGACTCATACAGCGCCTGCGCCGTCGCGTTGGTGCGGGCCGTCGCGAGCTCGATGGCCGCCGCGCTGGTCTCCTTCGCGAGTTGGCGCGCGCGATCCATCAGGCGCCGACCCACCCCGCGGCCTCGCGCCGCCGGAGCGACATACAGATCGTTCAGCAGCCAGATCCGGCCCGGACGCGGCGCGGTGGAGGAGAAGAGCGGATAAAGCTGGACGAACCCCAGCGCCGTCTCCGCGTCCTCCGCCAGGTAGACGAGCGATTCGCCCGCGGACAGTCGCGCGTACAGGAATGCGCGCGCCAGCGGAAGATCGGGCGGCTGCAGGTAAAATTGCCGGTAGGCATCGAACAGGGGAGCGACCGATTCCAGGTCGTCCAGCGTGGCTTGGCGGATTTGCATGGTAGTATCCATGATGGCTGCCGATGACCTTCACCCTCGACCACGCCGAATCCGATGAACACCGACGAACTTCGCGCCCTGCAGTCACCCCTCAAAGAGCGCTACCGGGAGGAGCCGGCCAGCGCGCTCATCACCCTCACCGCCAGCGGCGCACTCGACCCTGAGGGGGTCGCCTGCCGGATCGAGACCGGACGCGCGCTGGTGGAAGCCGGGCTGCACCCCGCCACCGGCGGCACCGGGCTGCAGGCCTGCTCCGGGGACATGCTGCTCGAGGCGCTGGTAGCGTGCGCCGGGGTCACCCTCAGGGCGGTGGCCACGGCGCTCGGCATCGAAGTCCGGGCCGGCACGGTCCGGGCCGAAGGCGATCTCGACTTTCGCGGCACGCTCGGCGTCTCCAAGGAAGCCCCGGTCGGATTTCAGGAGATCCGCCTGGGCTTCGAGCTCGACAGCGATGCCTCGACCGAACAGCTGGCGACGCTGTTCCGGCTGACCGAGCGCTATTGCGTGGTGCTGCAGACCCTGCGCCGGCCGCCCGAGGTGCGGCTCACCTCTGCCGGCCCAGGCGAGCACGCTCCTGCCACAAGCGCTTGAGCAACTGGATCTGACCGGTGTGATACGCATCGTGCGCCGCGATGCCAAGGAGCAGCTCGCCGTAGGTCCACCGCCGCCCCTCCGGCGGCGTGCGGTCGAGCGGCCAGTGGCGCACCCGTCGAAGCGCGTCGAGGAGCTGCTGGTGCTCCGCCTTGAGCAGCGCCACGTCCGCCGCCCAGGCCGCGGCGTCGGCCCCCGGCGCCACGGCCGGCCAGTTGGCTGGCTTCCGCGGGAAGCGCGGGACCCGTCCGTCGTCGAGGTGGCGCCGCACCGCGTACTTCCAGTAGGCGATGTGCAGCGTGAGCTGCCAGATGGTCTTTCGCTTTGGCGTGGGCGACCAGCGTGCCTGTTCGGCGCTCACCCCACGCAGCGCTCGGACCGGTGTCGGGCCCCCATGCCAGCTCCGCCGGCCGATCTGGGGCTGCAGGTTCCACTCCAGCAGGTCGCGGTCCATGCGTGCCATCGGCGGCTCCTTCAGACCAGGGCCAGTGCCATCACCCGATCGTCCTGCCGGTCGGTGCCGAGCAGGAACGTCTGGGCGCCGACGTCCGCGAACCCGCACTTGCGATAGAAGGCGATGCCGCGCGGATTCCGCTCCCATACACCCAGCCAGAGCGTCCGCGCACCTCGCCGCGCCGCCTCGGCCACGGTGGCGCGTATGAGTGCCTGCGCCACGCCGCGTCCATGCCACGGCCGGTCGACATAGAATCGCGAGACCTCGAGCCGGTCGGTGCCGGGCACACACGCCGGCGGGTTCCCCGCGCGAAGCTGCGCGTAGCCGATGAGCCGGCTTCCCTCTTCCGCCACGACGGTCGCCATCGCCGGATCGGCGAGCTCCTCGCCCTGGTGCTCTGGGCTGAAATGCTCCGCCAGGTAGCGAACCATGTTCTCGGGCCGATTCTGCTCGGCGTAGGTGTCGCGGAACGTCCGAACGGCCAGCTCGGAGAGCTGCCCGGCATCTGCCGGCCCGGCGAGACGGACGGTGAACTCCTGCGCGACGCTTTGACTCACGAGCCGCCCCTCCCCGGGCTTAGACCCTCGAGGACTCGGTGCCACCCCAATACTGGGAACATATCGTCGTCGGCCTCAGTTCGGCCGCGATGCCGGCGGGACCGGTTGGCTCAGGTCGACCGTCGTGCCGAGTCCGGCATAGATGTACCGCTCCCCGAAGACCCGCCGCAGCACATCGAACGCCGGCTCCCCGGTGCAGTGCCCCGGAGCGAGCAGGTCGATCTTCCACCGGTCGTGCAGCGCCGCGGCGATGCGCTCGATCTCCGGATCAGCCGTGGCGACCAGGTGCAGTCCGCCGAGCACCAGGTGCACGTGGTTGCCGAACGGCTGAGCGGCCGCCACGATCGTCTCGATGCCCGGATGCGAACAGCCCACGACGAGCACCAAGCCGTCCGGGGTACGGACGGCCAGCGACAGCTCCCGCAACTCCAGCGTCCCCGGGGTCTGCGACACGGTGGAGACGATCGCCACGTCGGGGGCCACTTCCGTCAGGCTGTCGATCCAGACGAAATGCGCCCCGGGCCACGGCGAGCCGGACGTAATCGCCTTGGGCGACGCACCGCGATAATATCGCATGCGGGGCGGCAGCGTACTGTCCCGCCGGAGGAAGCTGGCTGGCAGGGACGCTCCGAAAACTCCGAACGCCTCCCGGGGCGCATAAATCGTCACGCCTGGGTTCTGCCGGAGCAGATAGGCGAGCCCGCCAGTATGGTCCCCATGGCGGTGGGAAATGACCACGAAGTCCAGATGCCTGAGGTCGACCCCGAGCGCCCGCACGTTGTGCTCGAACACGCGTCCGTCATTCCCGGTGTCGAAGAGGATGCGTTTTCCGCCGTACTCGACCAGGGCGGCGAATCCCCAATCGGCCAGCAGCTCCGGACGGTCGCCGAAGGCGTCGTGCAGGATGGTGATCCGGGCAGCAGGATGGATCGGACTCGCCTGGCCAGTGGAGGGCGTTCCGATCAGGAGAACGACGACGACCCCGAGCCACGTGGTGCCGGACACTCGGCTGCACCGACGAAAGGGATTCGACATGTTGCACCTCCATGCCTACTTTTTGGGGGAACTCACCTGGGTCGTTCGAGTATGAGCAGTGCCCGCGAAGCCCGGCTCAAGTCTGAGTACGCCCACCTGTATCCCGGCCTGGAGCCGGGCGTCTGGTATCGCGCCGCGTGGCTTTCCGCCCGGCAGTTCGCCCGGGTGCCATGCGACGGGGAAGCGGAGTCGATTGCCCGCATGCTCGACGAGCACCACTTCGACTTCCGCGGAGGACGGCCCCGGCAGCCGCGGCGCGACCCCGCCTGAGCCGAGCTCAGTCCCAGAGCCGGTAGCGGGTCTGCAGCACCTCCAGATGATGGTGCGCGTGGCCGGCTACGACGTAGATGAGGGCGCGGACGGTGATGGGGTTGCCGTCCACCGTGCCGCGCCGGCTCCAGCTCGCGGGAGGCAAACTCCGGACGAACGCCAGCGTGGCCTGCCGGACCGCCACCCACTCGTCGATCATGTCTCCCAGCGCTCGGGCGTCCGCCCCAGCCTCCGGCACATAGGTGTTTTGATCGAATCCCGCGAGTGGGGTGGTATCACCGCGGGCCAGGCGGAGCGCGCGATACACCATGATGCGCTCGGTGTCGCTCACGTGTCCCACCACGTCCTTGACGCTCCATTTGCCCGGGGAATACCGAAACCCGCCACGGCTCTCCGGAAGCTCGGCCAGCCGGCTCGAGGTGTCACTCAGCTGTCCGGCCAGCAGCTCGGTGACGTCGGCGTGGGAGGGTATTCGTCCCACGTAATCGGCAAAGGCGGCGGGGTACTCGTCCTGCGCGGGTGATTGGATCAATGACACGTCGTCTTCTCCGGATTAGCGAGTGACCACTCTGCCATGCTCGCGAGGACTGGCAGCACCGGCCTGCCACTTGCGTCTGGGGGGTGGAAGTGTTAGTGTTGCACCGCGATTGCTGCGCGCCATTGCGCGGCCAGGGTCCAAGGGTATCACAGGGGGCTGGCGGAAGTCGCGCCGGCTCCCTTTTTCGTGGTTGCTCTTCGAGGCTGCGTCCGTCTGGACGCACCGGAGCAGCCGCCCCGCGTGAGGGTCAAATCACGCGCTTCCGTGATCGGCAGGTGCGGCATCGCCGAACTCCGATTACAACACACGCAAGGAGTAGGAAATGGCACGCACCACCGGCACGGTCAAGTGGTTCAACGATGCGAAGGGCTTCGGCTTCATCACCCCGGAAGACGGTCAGAAGGACTGCTTCGTCCATCATTCGGCGATTCAGGGTCAGGGCTTCAAGAGCCTGGCCGAGGGTGAGCGGGTCGAGTTCGACGTCGTGCAGGGCCAGAAGGGCCCCGCGGCGGAGAACGTGGTGAAGCTCGGGCGCTAAGCTCAGAGCTTGCAGTCGCCCCGAAAGGGGAGTGGCGGCCGATACGGAAGCTTCATATCGGCCGCCACTCGCATTATGCCGCTTCATTCCACCAGCGCGTCCGCCAGCCGGCGACCCAGGTACAATCCGGCCCCGGTGCCAACCACGCTGAGGACGAACGCGGAGAAGAGGCTCACCCGGTCGCCCACCCACCACCCGGCGGCGCCCCCGAGTGTCGCGCCCATCCACCCCAGCAGCTTGATCACCTGCCCTCCGGCTCCCGGCTGATCCCGCACGCGACCGCGGTATCACTCACTCCTGCCGTCCCGCCAGTGGCTTCACGTATCGAAGCGTCTCCGGCACGTAGCCCTGCCGCTCGTAGATCCCGCGGGCCCGGACGTTCTGCTCGAAGACGTTGAGGGTGATGAAGCGGGATCCGCGCTCCCGGGCCCAGCGTTCGGCCTCCTCCAGCAGCACCCGTCCGACACCACGGCCTTCGGCTTCCGCACTGACGGCCAGAACGGACACGTGGGCGTGCGATGCCTGCTCGAAGTAGTCGGTGAGGGATTGGAGATAGACGAACCCCGCGGCCCGGCCTTCGCCGTCCTCGGCCACCAGCAGAGCCGATCCGTCCGGAGGCGCCACCAGGGCGGCCGCCAGTGTCAGCTGCTCGGCGCGAGTGACTTCGGCGGTGGTCCGCCAGGACGGCAGGGGGAAGCCCGATGAGAGTCGAGGCGCGAGCGCGAGAATGAACTGGCGATCCGCCGGCCGCGCCGGCCGGATCCGCCAGCGCTCAGCGAGTGTCTCGGGCTCAACCGGTGCACCCATTTCTCGCCTCCCGAACAGGGATGCTCCTAGCGGAGCATATCGTACTTGCGATAGGCCGCGCAGGCGGGATCGGCGGGCCGCCGTTCTCGCCGGAGGTCGGGATACCAGAGGTCGGCCCGCGCGGTGTCTGCCGCGCTCCGGGCTCCCGCGTAGCGAGCCCGGCACTGGACCAGCACGCTCCGCAGCTCGGCGCGCATGGTCTGGACCCGTTGGGTGCGGCCGACCACGGCGGGTGCGAAGGCTACGACCGCGGAGCCCAGTAGGACGGCCGCGATCACACCGCGCGAGCGAGCGCTGCCGGCAGCGGCATCGTCACTGCCCACGAAGCTTCCCGTTGCCGGCCGGCGATCCGAACACTTCCTTCTCTACCCAGCGGAGGAGCGCCCGATCGGTCTCGGAGGATTCCTGTCCTGTCACGTGGGCCATGACTGGACGCCGCTTCCCCTCGTTCATGAGGAACCACATCGGGGGTAGGGCTGATTCGCCGCGACGCTCGCTCGCAGCGCGCGCCTCGTACGATACGAAGTGAAATTCGCGGCCGCGACAGAGGAGGCGGCGCTGCTCCGGCTTATAGCTCGACACGCAAAGCTCTCAGGGGCGGGATGGGCGCGCTACTCGCGGTGGAGCGCGCGCGACGGAGATCCACCGGGCGCGGTCTTGGTCCGCGCCCCAGTAATCTAATCGGACCGCCCGTCCAACGCACCGATGGTGTGATCCAAATCACCTTGCACCAGCGTGTTACCGCCGACGCCTCGGGTGAAATCTAGCCGATTCGGTTTTCGTTCGGATAGACACTGCGGGAAAAGGCGGGACGAGATCAGGCCGGTGGCCGCGGCGCCACGTGATCACTCCCCCTCGCCCCAGGGCTCGACCACGACGGCGGTGCCGTAGCAGATGACCTCGGTGACGCCGGACATGATCTCGGTGGCGTCGTAACGGATTCCGACGACGCCATTGGCGCCTCGCCGCTGCGCCTGCGCCAGCAGAATCTCGAAGGCGTCCTGCCGGGTGCGCTCGCAGAGCGAGCTCAGCATGCTGATGTGACCGCCGAGCAGGGTCTCCAGCCGGGCGCCGATATTGCCGAAGAGCGATCGTGAGCGCACGGTCACGCCGCGGACGACGCCGAGGGACTGGAGCACCCGGAACCCTTCGAGGGTGAAGGTCGTCGAGGTCATCGCTTCGTCCATTGCAGCGCTCCTTGCCTATGCGCCGGGATCAGCCCTGAAGTGTCTGCGCCCTCTCGACCGCGATCTCCTGGCTGGCCCGCTTATCACCACGGTCCCGCAGGTGGTCAGACATGGGGCGGCCGGACGGCAACTCGCGCGGAGGGCGAGAGCAGCAGCACGATCGCCGCGCCGAGGCACCCGAGCGCGGCGAAGAGAAACATCTGAAACCCGCTCGGCGCGAGCCATTCCAGGTCGTGCCGCTCGAAGACGATCACCGTCAGGAGATCGCCCACCAGCCAGAACGAGCCGAGGATGAGCCCGAGCACCCAGGCCCAGCGTGCGCCACGGAACAGGCCCCAGGCGACCGCCCCTGCCCCGACCACGCGGAAGGCCTCCCGGGCGATCTGACGGGTCATCCACCAGCGGTGATGAAACACGAGCCAGCCGGCGCCGAACTGGGTGACGCTGTTGAACACCACCGCGAGGGCGAAGAGCGCGAAGCAGAGCGCCGCGAGCTTGAGGCTCAGCGGAATTCTGCGGGGTTCGGGGGCGGCGGTCACCGGGGATCACCTCCGGCAGGCATGAAGTTGGCGCGCTGCCCGAGATGACTCAGGGGCACTCGCGCTCGAAGCGCGCCAGAATGTCGAGCCGATTTTCCATTGCGCCGGATTGCGCCGCCAGCCGCCAGGCATACTCCCGGCGGGTGTCCGCCGGATCGGCGCCCTGCTCGACGGCCACGTGCCACTGGGCACAATAGGCGGGCAACTCGACCTCGATGATCTGGCGTGCCGAGCGTAGCGTGGCCAGGAACGCCTGGCAGCCGGGATACGCGTCGGCCTGCATCCGATGCACCCGCTCGTGGGCCTCGACCTGGGCGATCACGGCGGAGTCGGTGAGGTCGGCGCGGAGCCGGCTCACCGCGGTATCGCCGTCGCACTGGGTCACGCCGAGGAAGTCTCCGGCCACCGCCGGACGCTGGGCGAGGAGCACCCGGGGGAGGGCCGCTCCGAGCGTCAGCAGCACCACCACTCTCAGTGCGGACGCCGCGGCGCGCCAGCTCACGCCGGATCACTCACCGAAGGCTCCGAGAAAGTCCTCCTGCACCGTGAGCGCCTCGCAGGCCGCATCGAGCCGGGCGTAGTCCGTCGCGCGCTCGCGCCGGAACTGCTCGTAGGCGAGCCGCGACTCCCAGCGATCGACCGTGAGAAAGCGGGACGGGTCGGCCGCGCTCCGAAACAGCTCCGTGTCACGGTAGCCCGGGCCCTCCCGAAAGAGTCCCACCCAGCCGCCCTCGGGGCCGTAGGCGGTCGCGAAGTCCAGCGAGCGCTCCGGCGCCGCCCGAAAGGCCCACACGATGTGGAACATGGAAAGCTCCGCGTCGACCTGCGCAAGCCGGGCGGCTACCGCTTCGGCGCCTGCTCCGGATGATCCGCCCAGTAGAGTACGTCGCGATAATCGTGTTGCGCGATCGCCAGGTAGTGCCCCAAGAGGTCCAGCCGGCCCCGGCTCAGCGAGAGCAGGGCCGCGCGGACCCGATCCACCTCGCGCTCCTGCGGGCCCACTCCGTACCTGCCGGCGAGCTCGCGCGCAGTCGGCTGCGCTTCCGGCGCGAACTCCCGCGCGAGCGCCTGCTCCGCCGCGGCCGACAGCCGGTCCATCGGGGCGGCCTAGCGGAGATCGAACAGATAGTTGTTCATCTGCTCGATGGTGGTCTGCTGCTCACTCACCTGAAACGCGAGAACATCCCCGATCGTCACCAGGCCGACCAGCGCCCCGCCCTGCCGCACCGGAAGGTGACGGATATGGCGCGCAGTCATCAGCGCCGCGCAGTCGTCGATGCTGTTCTCGGGCCCGCAGGTGACCACCGACGAGGTGTGGACTTCACCGACGGCCGTGCGCGCGGGATCCCGGCCGGCCGCGACCACGCGCCGGAGCACGTCGCGCTCGGTGAAGATCCCGGCGAGGTCGTTGCCATCCATTACCAGCACGCCGCCGATGCCTTCGTCGTTCATGAGGGTGGCGGCGCGGAGAACGGTGTCGGTGGGGCGGACCGAGATGAGCGTGGAACCCTTTCTGGCGAGAATATCTCGGACGGTACTCATGGAGACCTCCTTGGAGGAACCTCCAGTTTATGGCCGCGGACCGCCGAGCGCCACGATTCCGCTCAGGTGCCGCCGCCGATCGTGGCGGTGTACTCGAGCTCGATGCGGGCACCGAACACCAGCCCGCTGGTGGCGAAGGCACTGCGCGCAGGCAGGTGATGGGGAAAGTAGGAGACGTAGGCCTGGTTCATCGCGGCCCAGTCGTGGATATCGGCCAGCATGGCGGTGCACCGCACGACCCGATCGAGCGACGATCCGTTCTGCTGCAGTAACCGTCGAATGTTCTCCAGCGCCTGACGGGTTTCCGGCGAGATGCCGCCGGGAACCAGGTGGCCCGTGCTGTCCGCTCCGATCTGTCCCGAGAGATAGAGCATCGGCCCGACCCGCACGGCCGCCGAGAACGGCAGCGGTCCGGCGCCGGCCATCGGGATGTATCGGACCTCCTCCTCTCGAGCCGCGGGACGGCAGCTCAGGGCCACGCCCAGCAACAGGAGGACGGCAAAGCGGAGCGGCATGGCGATCCTCCTTGGGAGAGCGGTGATCAGCGGCGCTCGAGCAGGGCCAGGCGCACTCCGAGCGCGATGAACACGCCGCCGGTGATGCGCTGGAGCGCTCGGCCCGGCCCCGGGCGCACCCGCAGCCACTCGGTCGCCCGGCTGGCCAGCCATCCGACCGTGGCGTTCACCAGGAGCCCGGTCGTGTTGAAGAGCATACCGAGCACGACGATCTGCGCCGCGGGCGGGCCCCGCCGGGGATCCACGAACTGGGGCACGAAGGCCAGAAAGAAGAGAGCGACCTTGGGATTCAGGATGTTGGTCCCGGCCCCTTGGAGCACGGCATGCCACGGGGTGCGGGCCGGCGCAGATGTAGCCGCCTCCAGCGGCGACCGGCTGAGCAGCGCGCGAGCTCCGAGGAAGACGAGGTAGGCGGCGCCGACCCAGCGCACCGCGTCATAGGCCGCCGGGACGTGCGCGAGGAGCGTGGCGAGTCCGAGGGCCACGGCGCCGATGTGCACCATGCAGCCCAGGAAGATCCCCGCCGCCGCGGCCAGGCCGGTGCGGCGCCCTCCGGCGGTGCCCTGCGCCGCGACGAACAGCATGTCGGGGCCGGGTGTGAGATTGAGGGCCAGCCCAGCGGTCATGAACAAGAGGATGGTGTGTGCGGACGGCACGGCGATCACCGGGCGAGCGAGGCCACCGCCCGCGCCAGGTCCCGTGCCGCCTGCCCCACGAGCGCGAGCTCCTCGTGCCGCAGGCTGATCGATCCGCTGCGCAGGTCGTTCTCCAGGCCGTGACAGATCTCCTTGGCGCGCCGCAGACGGAATCGCTCCTGAAAGCCGCGGTAGTCATTCGCGCTGCCCGCACTCACCAGGCCCCAGAGGCGAAGCCGGAGATCGTCGACCGAGCTCTTGAAATCGGTCAGCGCCTCGACCGGGATCTCGCCGCTGCTGACGCGCTCCTCGATGGCCACGAGCGTGGCGTTGAGGGAAGCGACCTGCTCGCCGAAGCCTGGCTGAGGCATGACCCCTCCTCGGGGTTGGTGCCGCGGCTGGTCACCGCGGAGTTAGCGCTGAATCAATATCACCCCGCCGATGACGAGCGCCATTCCGAGCAGGCGCGCCGCCGTCAGGGGGTGGGGAGCGTAGCCGACCCATCCGTACTGATCGAGCAGCACCGAGGTGAGCATCTGGCCGGCGACGACGGCCGCCACCAGTGTGGCCGCGCCCAGCCGTGGGGCCAGGACCGTAGCGATCGCCACGTACGCTGCGCCGAGCAGCCCGCCGATCCAATGCCAGCCCGGGCTCCGTCCCCAGGCAGAGCCGAGAGGCAGCGGGATCTGGAGCGCGGCCACCAAGGCAACCAGCCCCACGGTCCCTACCACGAACGAGACCAGCGCCGCAGCCAGCGGGTGGCCCAGGGTGCCGCGCAGTTGCGCGTTGACGCCGGCCTGCACCGGCAGGATGACGCCGGCCAGCAGCGCGAATAGGAGAAAGAGGAGCAGTCGACTCTCCGTCCGGATGGCTAGAGACCGAAGAAGGCCAGGGTCTCGATCAGGTTGCCCAGCGTGGTGGAAAGCGCCGGATGGGATGCCTCGAGCTCACGCACCCAATCGTCGAGCCGCCCCCGCATCGACTCCGGTGCCGGCCCGCGGGCGTCGGCGGGACGGGCGAGCAGCGCCCGCAACTCGTCCGCCAGGCGGCGCAAGGAGAGGCGCTGCTCCTCGGGCAGGTCTTGAGCCCGGGCGAGCTCCGCCCGGAGCTGCTCGAGCAACGTCCGAAGTTGCTGGTCAGACATCCGCTCCACCTCCGCTCTTCTGTTGAATGGGTCCGCGCCGCTCATCGCGCGATCAACCCGTCATGGTGGCCAGATCGGCGATCGAGCCACGACCTGCGCCACCAACGGCGCCGGGAGGGCGACCGGCTCCGGCGTGTGAAGACAGAATTCCGGCGCGGGACCGAGCACCATCTGCCGCAACCAGAGCGCGCCATCGGTGCGATCGATCAGCGGCTCCAGCGCGGCGTACAGCTCGGCGTAGCTCATGCCGTCCGGCTTGGCGAACCAGGCGGCGGTCCGCTGGACATCGGCTTCGCTGCCTGCCCTGAGCCGGTACAGGCCCGCGGTCCCACCCTGGGCCGCGGCCGCCGCGGCATCGTGCGGGAGCTGGCGGGAACCGGTCACCGCCGCCTGGTTCAGCGGATCCAGCGCCGCCATGTCCTCGACCAGGTACCAATCTTCGTACGCCTCCTCTCCCGCCGCGGCCCAGGACACGCCGCGAATGGCCACCGACCGGGAGTCGATGAACCCTGGAGGCGGCGCCGCGGCGAGCGCCGCATGGAAGCGGCGCTGCAACTCCACATACGACGGCCCCGCCACGCCCTGGCGCCGCCAGTGCCAGAACACATACGCGAGCGGGCTGGCCTCTTGCCGCGACGAAGCGTGCATGCATCAGGCTCCGCCCAGCGCAGCGCGTGCGGCGGACAGGCGGGCCTGCTCGACCTGATCGTATTGGGTCCGCGCGCGGGCCTCCAGGGAGGAGAACTGAAAGCTCGCGAGCTGCGGATTCTCGGGGGCCACCACCCCGAGCGCGCGCCAGAGCCCTGCCTTGCCCTGGATGCCCAACGCCAGACTCTCGAGCCCCTCCAGGACGTCAAGGTCGGGGTGGCGGTGCCCGGTAACGGCGAGCTTCGCTTCGCCGAGCTTTTCGCTGAGCCAGGCGGCGGCCTGCTTGAGACGACTCTCGTCGCCACCTACCTTGTCCAGCACCGCCCGCAGCACCTCCTGGTCCGCCGCCACCTCCACTCGCACCGTCCGAAGCCGCTGTTCCGTGGGCGTCCCCTGCACCCGTCCGACCAGCGCGTCGATGAGCTCCAGCGCGGCCACCGAGCCGGCGAGGTGATCGTTGAGGTACACGGCGAGGCTGTCGGTGCTCATTGGCTTCCCCAGATGCCGAGACAGCGGCGAACCACGACCAGCTCGCCCAAGTGATAGGCGTTGTGGTCGGCCAGGAGGAGCAGCTCTCGCAGGATGGTCTGACCGGAGCCGTGCGCGATCGGGCCGAAGAGATCCACGCTCGCATCCAGCGCCAGACGCTTCATCGCGTCCCGATCGGCCAGGAAATCTCGTATGCTCTCCCGCCACGCCTTCTCCGTCGGAGGCGCAGCGCTTGCCGGCCAGTAGTCGCGGGGCCATTCCGGCTCGGTGTACCCTGGGTTCCGGCAGAACTCGAGAATGTCGCGTTGGGTGAGCCGCAAATGCTCCAGCAATTGCCACGGGGTGTAGGGCAAGCGATCCGGAGCCATCCCGCGCAGCTTGGCCGGAATCCCCTCGAGCGCCTTCTCGAAGCCGGCATGGGCATCCTCCCAGTCGAGCAGACTGCTCAGCTGCCGGCGAAGCGGATCGGTTTGGCTCACGCGCTGCACCTCTCTATTCCTCGTCCGGACGGGCCGGGCGGTCGGCCCGATCCATCAGATCGGCCACGTCCCCGGGCGTGAGTCCGACCTCCTCCAGAAGCGCCTCGGTGGTCGGCCCGGAGAAATCGTCGCGCCGTGCCTCGAAGATCAGCTCGAACGCGGACTCGGCGTCCAGCTTCTGCTGCTGCCGGAGCAGCCAGCCGCTCTCCTCGAGAAAGAGATGCAGCGCATGCTCCAGTGACTCGAACGCGTTTTCGCTCCACCGCTGGTCTCTCGGATGCCAGAACCTGGTGATCAGCCGGGCGCCGCTGGGCACTCGGTCATCCGGCTGTACCCCTCGCGTTATTACGACCACCAGGTGGGGCCGCCCCGGGCGGCGGGGCCGAGCCGAGGCCGGCCCGGTGGCCGTCTCCGGAGAACCGGACTCGGCCGCTTCATCGTCGAGCTCATACGAGTCCGACTCGCGCTCGGGATATGGGGTCCACTCCTGGCTGCGGCGCACTCAGGTGTCTCCCGGATGGGGGCTCGCCGAAGCGTAACCCGGGGCGGAGCCCCGAGGCCACCCGCTCGTCACCAGTCCGCCGGGCGAGTGGCGCCTCCCTCCGCAACGGCCAGACCGAGATCATCCGGCAGCCGCATCTCGTTGGTGGGCACGAATCCCAGCCGATCGTAGAGGGACCGACCCTCGCTCGACGCATGGAGCACCAGTCGGTCGAGCCGCTCCCTCCGGGCCCATTCGACGATGTGCCGCATCAGCAGCTCGGCCACTCCCTGGCGGCGCCAGGGCGGCTCGGTGAAGACATTGAGGACGATCGCGTGACGCCCGCTCGCCACGACGACCCTGCCGTCGGCGCGCCTGCGCGGATGGGGAAGCACCAGCCGCAGCTGGACGCCGGCGCCTGCGATCACCGCGTCGGGTGACTCCCGGGGGCAGGCCAGCCAGCCGACGTATTCTCCGCTTCCGATGGCCACGGTCAGCCGCTCCCGCGCGCTGGACCGGAGCGGCTCGAAGAGCTCGGGAGGGAGCTGGCCCATGTCGCGGAACATCCGAGCGCGATGTCCCGCGACCACGTCGGCATCGTCAGGCGTGGCGAGACGCACCCGGACGCGGTCCGTCATGGAGCCGAGTCGACCGACGCTTCCCGGGTTCGTCTTGCGGCGCCCGAGTCGGAGGCTTCCAGCGCACGCCGCACGCCCACGGCGCCAGGGATTCGGGAGGCCCCGAGAACGCTGTCTCGTTGCCGTTCGGACCGCTCGGTTCGCGCGTCCGGGCGGGCGGAAGGCGACGCGCAGGCGACGGGAGCGGAGAGCAGGAGAGTTCCCGCGAGAAGCATGCGATGCATCGGATTGTCTCCTTGGGTTCACTCGACCAGGTTCAGAATCTTGCGGCAGCCGCCCTCACGCCGCGTCGTATCCTCACGGCGTCTCCGGCGCAACCCGCAACGCGGCGAAGGCCTCCGCCAACTCGGGCAGCTGGTGGTTGGCATTCAAGCCGCTCGGATTGGGCAGCAGCCACAGGCCGGCCCCAGCCAGGCGCTCCTCCTGTCGACCGACTCGCGGCCGGACCACGCGAAACGCCGAGGCGTAAGCTCCAATCCCCAGAATGGCGACCCACCGAGGAGCGAGCCGCCCCACCTTCCGCTCCAACCTGATGCGCCCCGCGCGGAGCTCGGCTGAGGCGAGCTCGGCTGCGCTGGCGCTCGCGCGTGACACCAGGTTGGTGATCCCGTAGCCCGATGCCAGCAGGCGATCGCCCTCCCACGGTGCCAGCAACCGCTCGGTGAAGCCCGCGGCGTGCAGCGTGCGCCAGAACCGGTTGCCCGGCCGGGCGAAGTGGTATCCGACGGCGCTGGAATACAAACTTGGATTGATGCCGCAGAACAGCACCCCGAGCCCCGGCCCCACGAGATCCGGTACAGTGCCACCGGCGGCGGCGAGCACCTCCGATCGGGTCGGCCGGCGAAAGCTCTCGGCGCGGGGCACGGAGAGATCGATCGGTCTATCGGCTCAGGAGAGCGCCTGCTGTGTGGCGCGCCGGAACACGAAGCCCAGCAGCAAGAGCACCGCGACCAGAAACAGCAGGTGCTGCGCCAGCGCCAGGATGCGGAGCTCCCGACCCGATTTCCCGAGGGCCGGCTCGCCCGCGGATTGCGAACGCAGCAGCCCCGGCATGATCCAGGGCAGCCGGCCGAGCAGCACGGTGGCGCAGAGCGTCGACAGCGCGAACGCCGCCCAGGCCCACAGCAGCCCGCGGCCGAACGGGAAATGCACGGCGGATTGCTGCTTGAGCGGCTCCCAGAGGAGGGCGCACACGGCCGACTCGAGCGCCACCATCCAGCGACTCCACTCAGCCAGCAGCTCCAGCTGCTTCGCTCTCGAGTCCCCGTCCTCCATCAGAGCTCCGTCGGAAAAAGCGCGCTGCTGCCGTCCAGGTTTCCGGTCTCGGCATACCTCAGCGGCACTGCCTTGGGATCCAGCAACCGGGCGTCGAGCACCCGGCCGAGGACCACGTCGTGATCGCCGGCCGCCATGGATCCTTCGAGCCGGCAGTCGAAGTACCCCAGGGCGTCCTCCAGAATCGGCGCGCCACCCCGGCTCGGGCGCCAACGCACGCCGGCCAGCTTGTCGCGGTCGCGGCCCGACTGGGTTCCGAACCTGCTCGCGAGGTCGAGCTGCTCGTGCTTGAGCAGGTTGACGACGAAGCTGCCGCCGGCCTGGAGCAATGGGTAGGAGGCGTGCCCCCGGTTGATGCTGAGGGCGAGCAGCAGGGGATCGAACGAAGCCTGCATGACCCAGGCGGCGGTGAAGCCGTCGGCTTGTCCCTGGGCGGCGACACCGACCACGTAGACGCCGAGGGTGAGCCGCCGGAAGACCGCTTCGACCGGGTTCATGCGCGCGTGTGGGGAAGATTGGGCCCGAGCATGGCCGGCATACTAGTCCGGCGGCGATGTCTGCGGTTGCTCGGACGCCCGGCGCATCTGGCGGATGATCTCCGCCTGCTCCCGCTCGGCCTCATGCGCCAGAGTAGCGGATTTTCTCGCGTCCTCGGCTGCCTGCCGCGCGGTCTCGTGGAACTCCCGAATCTCCTCCTGCTTCCGACGAGCGTCCTCGGCCGAGGCCCGGATCTCCTCCCCCACACGCCGTGCTTCCTCTCGCCCCTGTCGAAGCTCTTCCGCGACCGCCCGCGCGTCTTCGGCGCTCTCCCGGCCGGCCTCCTGAATCTGACGCTGGTCCTCCAAGACAGACTGGACTCGAGACTCGTCGACACGTTGGCGCTCCGCACGGGATCGCTGCCGCTCTGCCGATCGGCGTCCGGCCTCATAATTCCCGCGGGCTTTCTTGCTGCCTTTCTTGACGCTCTTCCGGGCTGACCGGACAGAGTTCGCCCGCTTCTTCTTCATGCTTGGCCTTTTCTTCTTCATGCTTGTCCTTAACCGCCCGCCCGGCGCCCGGCCGGCCGAGCCGACTAATGAGTGTAATGCCGGTGCCAGCGCAGAAACTCCGCCAACGATGCGGCAACCGGCTGGATCTCTTCTCGCCCTTCCCGCAGGCCCAGGAGATATACCGGGCCATCTCCGAACACGCTGGGGTCGGGGACGAAAAAGTAGGGGTCGCCATGCTCGTCGTCCGCGAACGCGACCGCGCCTGAGGGAAGCGGCTTACCGTAAGGATGCAGCGCTTCCTGGTCCAGCGGGAGGAACAGGTCCAACCACACCCGGCGCGCTCCGTCGGGCTGATCGAGATAGAAATGCCCGTGCAGCAGCGCCTCGGGCGCGCCGTAGAGCTCCCGCAGAATGCCGGGTACGGGCCGGCCGAGCGCCCGCTCGATGGTGGCCCATTGCGGGTGCAGGAGCCGGTCGCGGAATGGCGAGGTGGATGTCGGAGGTGGCTCGTAGAATCCGCTCATGGTCTGGCTCGTGGCGGCCTGAGGGGGTGCGGTCGCCGGTGGAGATGCATGGGTCGAATGTAGCGCCTGAGCACGCGTCAGTCGCCTGGCGATCAGTGAAAGCTGCGGAGCGCTGACAAATCACCTCTGACGTTGGTCACCAATGATCGTAATTACAACATCTTATCACCCGCACCTCAAGTAGTTTCACTGCCCATGGCCCGCAGCATGATGCTCCCGCCGCTGGAACGCGAGGAACTGGTGCACCGCGCTCACGGCCGCTGGGTCGGTGGTGGTGATCCGGACCTGACCGCCGCGCGGTACGGTATCGACCGTGTAGGTGATCGCCCCCCGATGCCCGGCCATCACGGCGGTGCCGGGGATCCCTTGCGCGTGCACGAATCCCGGAATGGCAAAGTCGCCGCGCCGGAACCGCCCCGCGATCGTGGACATGTGCGCACGGATCGTGGCGGTGCCCGCCGAGTCATCGGCCTGCCGCTGCAGGACGATCCGTCCGCCGTCAGGAAGAGCTTCGAACACATGGGACGAGGTGTACTGGTCCACGCCCATTGCGGCCGCGCCGCGGCGCTGGAGTGCCGCAAAGTCGTCCCGAGAGCCACAGCCCAGCAGAGACCCGGGGAGCAGCATGACCAAGAGGACGCGAAGCATCGAACCTCCCGAGCGTGAGGAGCCTGGTAGAAGAGAATGCTGCCTCAGTGGCGCCCGATGGTCCAGTCGGTATAGAGTCCCATCCAGACCATCACCCCCGAGACTGCAAGGTACAGGAACGCCGTCGGCCCGTCCCCGATGGCGCTGCGCAGCCATCGCGCCTTGTAATTCTCCCAGAACCACCAGGGCCGAATCAGCGTCATGAGCGCGAGGGAGTTGCCTAAGCCGATCCAGAGCACCCGATCCCGGTTCCAGCCGAGCTCGTGGGCCAGCAACAGAAGACCGCCAATGAGCAGCACCCAGATCCCGAACAGGATGAGATTGCCGCGCCAGTGGCCCCGAGCGGGGGGTCGATCGTCTGGCACGGGCCGGTCCGAGGACCACTGACCCGCGGCGACGGAGAGCAGGGTAAGGCTCAGCAGGCCGAGCCCGATGGCCGAGGCCTTCATCTGTGGAGGCGTCACGCCGTGGCCATCGCGCGAGGCGCTAGAAGAAGCGAGTGCAGACGGCGAGCCGCTCGCGCAACACCGCCTCCTGACCGAAGTGCCGCTTGTACTCCATCGCGATCTCCTCGACGGCGCGCTGAGACACCGAATCCGCGGGATGCAGCACCGTGACGAGCTCGGTGCGCTCGTGCTCCACGATCCCGCTACGGCCCCGCCACCGGCCGTGTGCCTCGACGATGGTCAAGCCATCGGGAAATTTGGGCGTGACGACCTCGTCGAGAAACCCTTCCCATTCGGCGTCGGCCACCTCGCCCCCATTGGGGCGGTTCCGGCCGAAGTAGAGCAGATCCCGCACGAATGAAGCGTCGCGCGCCTCACAGGCCGCGCTGGGCGCCGCGGCGACGGTGGCCTCTGGCCGAGCACAGCCCACGGCGACACCCGCGGCGGCAAGTGCCCAGAGCCATCTTGAGCCCTGGGTCAGAGAGCGGGACACGCATCGTCCCGTGTGGCCCGGACCGGTGCACCCAGCCGGTCGAACGGCTGAGTGAAGCTGAAGGCGTAGGCCGTCGGCCCATGCGTCTCCAGATGCGCCAGGCGCTCGACCGCCTCGACCAGGGAGGGACGGTGCCCCGCGGGAACCCACCAGAGCGCGACATAGACCCCTTCGAAACGCTCGAACCACTCGCGCCGTTGCCGCATGACCCCGGCGTGACCGCTCCGATAGACGTAGTCGCGCAGGGACTCGAGATCGGTCCAGACCGACATGTTGATGAGCACCCGTTCGTCCGCATAGGGCCGCAGTGCCGTGGCGTCACCGTCCTCGGTCTGCAGCCGCCAGACGAACCCCGGACTGCGATCGGCCAGCGCGTTGATCTCGGCCAATCGCGCCACGAACCCACTCATGATCGGCTGGTCCATGGAGCCACGCACCCGGCCGATGTTCACCTGGGCCAACTGCTGGTCGCGCTCCTGCATAGGGAGGCTCCCTCCTTGATCGTGTTCGCTGGGGGCGGTCAGGGCATGGTCCTGGGCTGGCGCACTTCATAGTGGGCCGAGCGCTGGTCGAATCGCTGCAGCAGCGCGCGCGCCTCGGTGGGGACGACGGCGAGCTCGTACTCCGGGCCGGCGAACGCGCGCACGTCCTCCAGCGACTCGAACCACATGAGGGTCACAAACTCGACCGACTCGCGCTCCTCGCGGCGCAGCAGCTCGATCCCCCGGTAGCCGGGAATGCCGCGCTCGGCGATACCCTCGAAGATCTCGGTGCGCAGCAGCCGCTCGTAGGGATCCCCGTTCTCGCGTGTGGTCCAGCCGTGCCAGATGCGGCAGATCATGATGCTGCCTCGCCCGCGCCGAGCCGGTCGCCGGCCGGAGTGCTCAACACCTCGAAGTGGGTGACCGTCGGCTCCAGCTCGAGCAGGTAGCCGGTGTCTTCCGGGTAGTAGCGTGCCCGCTCGACGTCGGCACCGGCGAACGCCTGAATGCTCTCCAGCGAGTCCCAAAGGGTGGTGAGCAGAAAGTGGGTGACATCGCCTTCCTGCCGGCGGAACACGTAGACCCCGCGATTCCCCGGCGTCCGACGGTAGTCCGGTAACCCGGTCCGAAGCAGGTACTCGTAGTAGTCGTCGGCCCGCGTCGCCGGGACGCGTCCGTGCCATTGGCGTGCGATCATGCTTCGCTTCCCTCCACTCGGTGTCACGTACTTTAGCGGGAGACGACTCGTGAGGACACCCGGTCCAGCGCTCGGACATCGCCGCCACAGATGGGCCAGCGGGCCTCCGGCGACGGTCCGTAGGTCACGCGCCCTGCTCCGGTGAGCTCAGGCCGGCTCCGAGACATTCGACCAGTACCGCCGCCCCCGCGCCGCCGGGATCGAGGACCGGGTTATAGATCGACACACTCAGCCCGGCCATCCGCCCGCTGCGTGAGGCGGCGCGCAGCAGCATCACCAGCTCGGCAGGCGCCAGCCCTCCCGGCTGCCGGTAATCGACGGCCGGCATCACGGCGTCGTCGAGCACGTCGGCATCGAGATGGAGCCAGAAACCAGCGTCGAGCTCGGGACCCGCGACCACCGCCAGCGCCTCGCCGGCCACGACGGCCATTCCATCTCGGCGCACGCGCTCCAGCTCGAAGAGGTGAATGCCGGTGGCCCGGACATCCTGACTTCCCGCAGCGTCACGCTCCTCGGCGTCGCGCGCGCCCACCGCCACCACGTCCTCATCGCGGACCAAAGGGCCCGCGGGGTCCAGCTTGGCCAGCAGGTCGGGTCCCCGGCCAGTGGCCAGGGCGAGATCCATGTCGGCCACTTCTCCGGTGGGTGACGCGGCCGGCTGATAGAAGTCCACGTGGCCGTCCACGAACAGCAGGCCCGGGCGGCTTCCCCGGCCCTGGTGCCGCGCCGCGCGGCGGAGACCGAGCAGACCGCCCAGCACGACGCTGCAGTCCCCCGCCAGCACCACCGGGATCTCACCCCGACCGACCACATCGGCTACGGCGTCGGCCAGGGCGTTGGCCGCTTCTCGTAGCCCAGGACCGTTGAGCAGCGTCGTTTCCGGGTCCCGGATGGCGTGGTATGCTGCGGCGGGTTCCAGACGACGGACGACCCGGGCCCCGAGCCGGCGGGGAAGTCCCGCACGCCGCAGCGCCTCCGGCAGCTGCTCCACGCCCGAGGGGCGGAGGCCCAGATTGGACGGGACATCGATGATGACCAGCGTGGACACCTCCGGAACGCGCGCTAGAAGATGTGAAGCGACGCCGGCGCGTAACAGTTTGGTGACGAACGCCTCGCGCCATTGCGAGCCGGCGAGGCGCCCTGCACCTTCGGCGTCTACCGACTATAAACGTCAGTCCCGCGTTCCACCGGAGGCAGTCATGGAGGACCCCGTCCAGCCGATTCAGATCCCCCTCACCGACGAGCAACAGGCGCTGATCAAGCGGCTTTCGGGACAATTCGCCCAGGTGCTCGAGCTGGTGCCCGACCCGGCCGATAGCGCCGCGGGCGCCGGCCGCGGCCTGCAGTTCCGCTGGCGTCTCTCCACGACCAGCGGGATCCCCCGCCAGAACTGGGGGTTCGGCGATCAGCCGAAGCCCGCACCCGACGCCGACCCATCCAGCTGACCGCTGGCCGCCCGCTGTTAAGATCAGCCGAACGTCAGCTCCGTCGGCCGGCCCGGCTCCAGCCACACGAGCCGGTGCTCGAGGCCGGCCGCCCTGAACACCTGCGTGATCCCCTCTCGCGATTCGCTGAAGTGGGCCCACCCTTCGAAGTGCAACGGGACGATCGGTGCGGGGGCAAAGACCCGGGCCGCGTCGATGGCTTCGGTCGCGGTGAAGGTGAGGTGCGCCGGGCCGACCTGGAGCACCCGCGCCGCGCCCATGAATAGAAACGCGACCTGCACGGACATGCGCGTGGCAATCGCGGCCACCTGGTCGAACCACACCGTGTCCCCGGACAGATAGATCGCCCGCGCGGGATCGTCCGCATACGCCAGGGCAAACCCGATCACGGGGCCACGATCGCCCCCCGCGGGTCCATGACGCGCCGGCAACGCGGTAACTCGAATGGGCCGGCCATCCCGAGCAGGCAGGTCGACCGATTCCCATGGGGCCAGCCCCGTGGCGGTGGGTCCCAATCTCCCTGCACCCTCCGGGGTCGTCAGGATCCGCTCGGCCTGACGGAGCACCAGGCGTCCGGCGTGGTCCAGATTGTCGAAGTGATGGTCGTGACTCAGCAACACCGCGTCCAGGGCGCCGAGCGCCGTGGCTGAGATGGCCGGAGCGGTGGTCTTCCGGAGCACGTACGTGGCGGTGCGGTACTCGGTCCCCGCCGGATCGAACGTCGGGTCGGTCAGGAAGCGCACGCCTCCCAGCTCGATCAGCGCTGTCGGCCCGTCGATGTAGGTCACACGGAGCATCAGGGATTCGGCCCTATCCGGCGGGCGCGCGGGCGGCGGCCGTCATGAGCCCCCAGAGCCAACTGATGCGGTACCGCTCCAGGCTGGTCACCTGAAAGCGGGCGCGGGAGAGAAGGGCGCCACATTCGCGCCCGCCGTAGATGGGAGCATGGGACGGATTCACCAGGCGCAGGACCCGATCGCAGAGCCGGCAGGCCAGGTAGTCGTCGCACCAGTCCGTGATGACCAGGTGCCCGCCCGGACGAAGCACGCGGCGGAGCTCGTCCAGCCCGCGTGTCGGCGCAGTCCAGTAGTGGAAGGAGCTCGCGGACACGACGACATCGAAGCTGGCCGCAGCGAAAGGCAACGCCTCCGCATCCCCCACCAGCAGCCGAACGCTGGCCGGCAACCGCCGCCGGGCCTGCGCCACCATGCCGGGCGAGAGATCGACGCCGGTCACCTCCCGGAAGGGTGACCGCCCGACCAGGCGGCCCAGAAGCACGCCGGTGCCACAGCCGACGTCGAGCACGCGCGTCCCGGCGTCCAGCGGAAGCCGGCGCAGGGTGGCGGCCGTGCTCGCCTCGATATACCGGCTCCAGCGCTGTTCGTACACGCCGGCGAGCGCGTCGTACTCGGCGCGGACGCGTTCCTTCAGGGTCATGGTAAGCAAGAGCCGCTCGGTCGCCACTCCTACGGCCCGGTCGAATCCGCCGCGCGCAAGAAGGCCCGCTCGATCCGAACGCTCTCCTCCCGGGCGTCCCAAGGCGTGAGGTGCGCGGCGCCCGGCAGCACGACCACTCGTGCTCCCGGCGTCATCCGCGCGAAGCGCCGGATGGTGGCGGGGTCTGCCTCGTCGAACTGGCCGACCGTGAAGAGGGTCGGCACCCGTACCGTCCGGAGCAGCGCCGTGGCGTTGTAGTGCCTGAGCGTGCCGGTGATGGTGAACTCGCTGGGTCCCTGCATGTAGTTGTAGATATGCTCGTTCACCGTCTTCATGAGACTGTCGAGATCCGCCTCTACGGGGTGGCGCCACACGTATCTGCCGTAGAACTCCCCCAGCGCGGCCTGGTAGTCGGGAGCATCGAACCTCCCCTCGGCCTCGCGGACGCGGATGGCCCGCTGGGCGGAATCGGGAAGCGTGGCCACCAGCCGCCTGGCGTTCCGCTCCCAGGCCGGGATATCGAGTGCCGCGCTCGCCAGGGTGAGGCTGGCCACGTGGTCGGGATGGGCCCGATAGTACTCGATGGCGAGAATGGTGCCCCAGGAGTGGCCCAGCAGGTGGACCTTGGCATAGCCGAGGTGGGCCCGCAGGGAGTCGAGCTCGCGCACGAAGTGGGCGATGGTGAAACGGGTGGTGTCGGTGATCGGATCGGACTTGCCGCCGCCCAGCTGGTCGTAGCGCACTACGGGCCGGTCATCGCCCAGCTCCTCGAACGGCTTGAGGTAGAAGCTCGCGTACCCCGGGCCGCCATGGAGCAGGATCACCGGCGTGCCGGGTCCGGCGCCCGAGACCTTGTACCAGATCCGGCCATCGGGCACCGCGAGGTACGCTTCGCCGGCCGGAAGCGACTTGGGCGCCGGGGCCTTGGACGACGAAGGGACGTCGTGGGCAGGTGTTCCCTGCTCGCCGCAGGCGAGCAAGCCGAGGGAAAGGCTGAGGACCAGGACAGGATGTGACACGCAGTCAGTCCCCGGTCGGAACGATCCCGGCGCCCTCCACCATGAGCACCACGGTGCGCTCCGGCGCCCGCGGTCGATGGAGGACCCCTTTGGGAACCACGAACCCCTGACGGGGACCGAGGTCGACCGTGCGCCCTTCGAGATCGATGAGAAAGCGTCCCTCGACGACGTAGAAGAACTCGTCCTCGTCGTCATGCTTGTGCCAGTGATACTCGCCTTGCACGATGCCCAGCCGGACCACGGACTGGTTCACCTGACAGAGCGTCTGGTTGTACCATCGATCGCTGCACTCGTCCACCAGGGTCTGCACATCGATCCGCTCGAGCGGACCGTGGAGGACATTCAGGTGAGTCACGTAGGGGAATGCGGCAGGTGCATCGGACATGGAGATCGCTCCGCTGTGAGCGGTTCGTCTGCAGGATCAGAAGTAGAGCGGCACGCACACCGGATGAAGGAGCCAGGCCACCAGAGCCGCAGCGAGCGGGATGACGGCGATAGCCCGAGTCATGGTAGACGCGCGCCGACCCGGAGAAGCAGCAACACGAGCGTCCCGACGGCCAGGACGAGGACAAAGGCGGCGAAGCCCAGGATCACCCGCACTCGCCGAAGCCCCGCCTGCTGCAGCCGGATGGACTCCTGCTGGTTGCGCAGTGCCTCGCCGTAGCGCTCGCCGTGCTGCCGCTGCAGGTCGCGGATCTCTTCCAGGAGGCGGATGATGCGATCGTCGTTCATGAGACCTCATACGCGACAAGCTCCGCCACCGCCCGACGAAGGTGCCTTCCGGTGATGGTCTACCGGGTCCGGACAGCCGGTTCAGCCCACGAGTCAGCGCCCGATATCCTCGTTCCAGAGCTCCGGATGGGCGCGGATGAAGCTCGCGAGCAGATCGGTGCAGGTCGGGTCGTCGACCACGTCCAGGGTCACCCCGCGGGAGCGCAGCAGCTCCTCTTCACCGCGAAAGGTGCGATTCTCCCCGATGACGACCCGGGGAATGCCATACAGGACGATGGCGCCACTACACATGGCACAGGGCGAGAGCGTGGTGTAGAGCACCGAGCTCCGATACACCGAAGCGGGTTGTCTTCCTGCCCGCTCCAACGCATCCATCTCGGCGTGGAGGACGGCACTTCCTTTCTGCACCCGCCGATTATGGCCGCGGCCGAGCACGCGTCCGCCCGCGACGAGGACGGAGCCGATCGGGATGCCACCTTCGGTTTGTCCCTGCCGTGCCTCGTCCAACGCCACCTGGAGGAACTGATCCATCCGCGGACTCAATCGACGTCCGGGCTGCCGGTGTCCGGCATCCCCTTGCGCAGGTCGGCGCGCGCCAGCTCGGCGAGCTTGGCATAGCCGGCGCGGACCCGCTGGAGTTCCGCGTCCTCCAGCTCCTCCATGTCGAGCAGGGCGTTGTGCGCCCCCGTGGTGACCCGGAGCAGCTCATCCAGCTTGACCTGGAGGGCTTCGGTGTCGCGATTCTGGGTGTTCTGAATCAGGAACACCATGATGAACGTGACGATGGTGGTCCCGGTATTGATGACCAACTGCCAGGTGTCGCTGAAGTGGAAGAACGGGCCGGTGACCAGCCAGATCACCACCACAGTGGCCGCGAGAATGAAGGCCGCTGGCCTCCCGGCGAGATAGGAGGTGGTCTTGCAGAATCGGGTAAACCAGGAGCGTGACTTGGTCGGCCGCATGGCTCGATTCCTCTTACTCCGTCGACTGCCCCTCGTCGGTGGCGGGTTGCTCCGCAGGGTTCTCCTCAGCCGTGCCCTTGGCGCGCTCCAGCTTGCGCTGGGCCTTCTCCTCCCGCTTGCGCTCCTTGTGCAGCTCCTTCTGGCGCTTCTCGAATCCGTAATTTCGCTTGGGCAACTGAGACTCCACAGTAGAGGGCACCAGCCGGTTTGTGCCGGAAGGTAGTCCGTCCGAGCCCGGGACGCAGGCCGAGCGGTCAGACCGACCGCGCCCTCACCTCCTCCGAAGTCAAGCCGAACAGCGGAGGCGTGGCCACATCCAGCATGCCCAGCATGAGATACAGCTGCCCCCGATGGTGGGCCTCGTGCTCCACCATGGCGCGCATCCACTTCCAGGTCGTGATCGGGGTCCCCGCCGGAGTGCGGCACTTCCGGTCCAGGGCGGCATCGGGCAGCGCAGCGAAGATCGCCCGCGACTCGCCCGCCAGCCGATCGAAGTACCCGACCACGGCTTCGTAGCCGTCCGCCAGCTCCCGGCCGCACCCAGGGTAGGCGCTGGGCCGTCCGGAGACCGTTTCGGCGTACATGTAGCGCTCGATGGTCGCAAGGTGGCGCACCAGATCGCCGAAGGTGAACTTGCCCGGCTGATGGGTCCATTCGATCCGGGCCGGCGGAATGCACGCGATGACCCGGCGGGTGCGGCCACGGAAGCCGTCCCAATACTCGAGAAACCGAGCGACGGAACGAATCTCCACCGGCCCTCCCCGGTCGTCGCGGCTAGCCCACCCGTGAGCTATCTGGGACCGAAACAGGCTGAGCTGGCCCGAACCACTCTCGCCTGTTCCCCGGAACCCACGAAGCGGAGCCAGATCGGATGCCGGCTGCACACGGCGGTGGCCGTGGACAGGAGCACGTCCGCGGTATCGCCCCGACGCTTGCCCGTCCAGGCCTCCGCGTCACGGGCCCAGACCTTCAAGGACTCCGGTTGCGTGCGCGCCGCAGCCAGGGCCCAGACCACCGGCGTGACCGAGCCGGACTGACGGGTCAGTGCGAGCGAGTCTCTCCGTATGGCGGCGCGGAGGAACTGCTGCGCGGGCCTGGTGTAGGCATCCCAGGGCGACCTCACGGTATAGGGCTGAAGGACCCACAGCGCGGCCGCACAGAGTACCGCCGCGAGCAGGGTCAGATACAAGGGCATCCGGCCATTCACCATACGCCCTCCTGGACGAGGTCACCGCCCCGACTCGCGAGCCGCCATGGCGGCCTGGGCGGCATCCTCTAATATTGTCCTCCGGACATCAACTGAGGAGGTACCCCATGACTGCCGCCGCCCCCACCTCGACCGCATCCGTGGCCCAGGAGCTGGTGACCCTGTGCCGGGCCGGACGCAACATCGAGGCGATCAACAAGCTCTACTCGCCGAAGATCGTCAGCATCGAGCCGGTCGGTGACGAGAAGATGCCGGCCGAGATGACCGGCATCGAGGCGGTCCGCGGGAAGAACGAAGGGTGGTACGCCAACAACGAGGTGCACGGCATCGAGGTGAACGGGCCGTTCGTCGGCGAAGGTCAGTTCGCGGTCAGGTACGCCTGGGACGTGACTTCGAAGGGAACCGGGCAGCGTATCCGGATGGAGGAGATGGCTCTCTATACGGTCAAGGATGGGAAGATCGTGCGGGAGCAGTTCTTCTACCACATGCCCGGGGCGTAGGCGGGCGGAAGGCGGCGTGGTCAGCGGCCCAGCTCGCGCGCGCGGGCCTCGACCTTGTCTTTGGCGGCCTTGAGGTCCACCCCGTGCAGGAGCCGGTACATCTTGATCGCCTCGATCTTCCGGCCGGCACGCAGCAACCCGTCGATCTCGGCCGGTGACGGGAGCACCCGGTCGTGCCGGCGGCTCGCAGCGCCGCCGGCGGGCCGCTCCCCGAGCCGGCTCAGGATTCCCAGGAGCGCCACCGCGCCCAGGCCCGCGACCCAGTACCAGGTCACCCGCGCCTTCCAGCGGCTCGCAGTGGGGTGAACGGCCCCAGCTCGCGGTCCTCGAGGTAGCACCAGCCCCAGTTCTCACCCGGCTCGAACGACTGCATCACGGGATGGTGCGAGCTCTGGAAATGCTTGGTGGCGTGCCGGCCCGGTGAGTTGTCGCAGCAGCCGACATGGCCGCAGCTCAGACAGAGCCGCAGATGAACCCAGTGCCCACCGATGGCGAGGCACTCCTCGCACCCCGCCGGGGTGCGTGGCGGGGGAGGTGGTCCCGCCGGGGTGTGCGGGCACGTCACCGGCGACTGGCTCATCGGCTTCTCCGCGGCCAGGCCGCCGACATGGTCATCTGTCTCACCGGTCGGCCCTCAGGACTTGGACTTCGACCGCCTCCTCTTGGCGGAGCTCTTCTTCTTTGGCACCTTCGCGCCCTTCTTGCGAGCCTCCGAGAGGCCGATCGCGATCGCCTGCTTGCGGCTCTTTACCTTACCGCCGTGACCCGATTTTCCCCGCTTGAGCGTGCCGCTTTTGCGACGGCGCATCGCGCTCTTGACGCTCTTGCTCGCGCTCTTGCTGTACTTCCGGCCGCTCGACTTCCGCGAGGACGCTTTCTTCGCCACCATAGGGCCTCCGCCGAGAACAGGGTGGACCTGGGAACCGACGCCAGCTCGATCGCACCGTTCCCGCGAAGATAGAATGTCTTCGACGAGGGGACCATCCCCTCTTCGCCATCTCGGCCCTCCCGGAGTGATGGTAAGGGGACCGGCCGGTATCGCGCCGTGCTTCGCTCATTCGCTGGCATTGCTCAGCAACCGACCGCGCCAGCTGTCGCGCGGGCGGGTGACCCGCACCCGCGGCCAGCTCAGACCCTTCGCCGGCGTCGCGATGAGAAGCGCGAACGTCATCGCATCCGGCCGAGCGGTCTCGAGCCCTGCGATGCCGAGCGCCACGCAGGCGCGTCGCGAGGTCGACCACTGGGGAGCGTCCCGGCGGGCACTGCACTCCGCCCACGGGCCGATGATCGTCTGCCGGCCGGGGACATGGGTGAGCGAGAGCGAGTACGCGCTCAGGGTCGCGGCCACCTCCCGCCGGTCCGGCACGAAGAACGCCGGCGGCTGAGACGGAAGCGCCACGATGCGGGGGTCGAGTACGAGCGTATCGCAGGGAGCCTGGGGTGTACAGAGGATCCCCCACCCACTGGGGTCGGTATCCCAGGGTGCCGCTACCACGGCGGCCATGGCGGCCTCTCCGATGGCTGCCGCGGTGGGTGGCGCCCAGGACTGGGATGCGGGAGCTCGCGCCGGTGCCGGAGCGCGGCACGCGACGGCGAGCAGGCCGAGCCAGAGGTGAGGGTACCTCAGTGTCATCGCGCGGTGTCCTGGGAGAGGGGAGCCGGTCGGATCAATCTATCTTTCCTGACCAATGCTTGCTGGCGAACACCGCCGAACCGCGCGCGGTGGCCCCAGGGACTACTCAGGTCGAGGGCTCATGAACGTTCAACACGATCCTCAGCGCTCCCGCTTCGTGCTTCCGCTGGATGATGGGGAGGCGGAGCTCATTTATGCCATGTCCATGTTCAGCGAGGACGTGATGGATCTCCAGCATACGGAGATCTCGCCCTCGGCACAGGGTCACGGTGTCGGCGACGCCCTGGTGAGGGCAGCCCTGGCGTATGCACGTGAGCACGGCTTCCACGTCATGGCCACCTGTCCCTATGTACAGGCCTGGTTGCAGCGGCACCCGGACGAGCGGCCGAGGCCGGAGGCCAGGCGCTCAGGCTGACTCCTGAATATCACCTGGGATCGGGCAGCACCTCGACGTCGGCGGGGCTCAGGCCTACCTCACCGTGTCCCGGGACGTCGACCGTGACCCGCTCCCGCATCGGCCCGGTAGGTGGACGGCGAACCCGCGAGACCTCCACAATCGTTCCGGTCTTTCCGGCGACCCGTGGCACACCGGTCTGCAGCACCCGGACCCGGCGGCCGGGCACACAGTCATTGATGTCGGTCATGACACTCTCCTTGGCGCATGTGCCGGTAAGTTAGCGCCGCACACTATGAAACCCACCTGCTTAATCGCGCGGGGCCCACCCTCAGGGAGGAGGCATAGCGATGCCGGCGGCACAGGAGTCACAGATCCCGTGCGTGGTCTGGGCGTGATGCTGTCGCTCCAGGAACAGCTCGATCGTCACCCAGTCCCCACCCTCACGTACCCTCCGGCACCAGGCGCACATGACGATCAACGACTCGAGGTACTCGATCCTGCGGAAGGCCCGCCAGGTGACGAGCACGACCCCGATCCCGACGGTCAGTGTGAGCATCGACTCGAGAAAACCTTCCCCCAGCCGCAAGGGCGTCGGGGTCGTTCCGAACAGCAGGTGCGGCAGGTCCAGCAGCTCGTCCAGCCAGATGATGGCGACGATCAGCAGAAACGCGGCGGACTCCAAGAAAAGAATTCGCCGCAGCACGATCCGCCGAGGGGTCACGGCGACCCGACTGCCTGCCGGCTGACCTGGTGTCCGGCGCGCTCGAGGGCCGCGAGCGCCGGCTCCAGATCGCGAGCCTTTACCAGGACATAGTCCGTGTCGAAGGTCGAAATGGCGAAGATGCTCAGTCCTGCCGCAGCCAAGGGATCGGCGATGGCAGCCAACACCCCAATCAGGTCCAGTGGCAGCGGGCTCTTCACCCGCAGGGCTCGGTAGTCACGCTCGCACCGGACACCCGCAGGGACGATCGACTGGATAGCGGTGATCGACAGCTCCTCCCCGGTGCGGCTGACGGTCAGAAATCGACTGGCTCCGTCCGCCCAGTCGGGCAGCGCCGCGTCGACTGGCAGACGGCAGACCGCAAGGGTCTCCTCGAGCAGCTCCAGCGGCAGACGAGACGCGGGAGCGCGGTCAGCAGGCCCCGGCCGCACCTCGCTCATCAGCGCGAGGAGATTCTCCTCCGAGTCCCGGCAAAATGCCATCCACAGCTCATGGTCCGGCAGCCGGGCCACGCAGTGCGGCGCATCCAGGAACCGCACGCCCTTGTCACTCAGCGCTTCGTACGCTGCCACCAGATCGGTCACCAGGTAGTAGATGATCCCGGCGGCGGCCGGAGACCCGTCCCCGGTTACGCCGGTGAGCATCAGCCGCACACCGCCGCAGTCGAAGAACGCCAGGCCCGGGGGCGCGCGGAACATCAGGCGAAGACCGAGCGTGTCGCCATAGAAGCGCACGGCCCGCTCGAGGTCGGTGACCGGGATAGCAATCTGCCCTACCCTGGCGGGAGGAACGAACGCGGGAGGTGCGTCGGCCATCGTCAGCCGTTAGACCGCTGGCGTGGCCAGCTGGTCGAGGAGCCGTTCCGCCAGCTCCAGCCGCTGGACCAGCAGATGCCGAAGCTCGTGCTGCTCGGTGCGCGCCACCTCTCGTCGCAGCCCCGGAAGGTAGGCGCTCAAGAGATCCCGCAGGATGATCGTCTCGTCAGGAGAAAGAATGAGCTGCATTGGGGAGTCTCCCACTGCCAGGGATGCCGGCCCACCACCCAGCCGCGGTTTCGATCGGCCAGCCGACCGGCATCAGAATCCTAGGGACCGACTGTCCCCGGGGGAAGCGCCACCCTCACACATCTCGCCGCCGCGGGCGCCGGCGCTTTGCCCGCCGGGCCACATCGATCGCTGCCGCGACCCAAGGCCGCAACTGCTCCGCGTCCTCCAGGACCTCGGCGGGCACCTGGTAGTATTGCATGAGTTCGCCCTGCTCGCCGAGGGGGCGAAACGGCCCCATCCCGCGGGCCTCGAACTCGCCGCGGGTGGTCTCATCCACCTTGAAGTAGAGGGTGTCGTCGTCCAGCAGCGCGAAGAAGAGATCCGCCGCGTAGATGCCCACGCCGCCGAACATGCTCCGGGCTCGAATGCCGGCCGCGGTGCGCTGGAGCTGGTCGATCACGAAGCTTCGGAAGCTGGGGCTCACGCTCATCGTCACATCCAGAGCTGCCACCAGCGATCGAGGCCCTCAGAGGTCACCGGCTCGGTCCGGTCACCGTAACCGGCCTGCCCGCTCGAATGGTCCCGCCTTGCACGACCCGGGCAAACCACCCTCTCCGACCGGCGAGCGTCCGGAGGAACGCGTGACCCCGCTCGAGCCCGACGTAGGGAAGCGTGTAGAGGACGGTGCAGGGATCGCAGGCCTTGCTCACCTCGAGCACGACGTCATCCACCTGCACCCGGACTCCCGGATGCAGCGCGTCCGGCGGGAGATCGGCCAGCGTGAGGTTTTCGCCCAGCTCCCCGGGCTGAACCGGCCAGCCCTCCGCCCGCAGGTCGGCCAGGATCTCCTCCCGGAGCAGGAGCACGGCCTGGTCGGGATCACCGCTCGCCTTGTCGGTCCGCCACCGGTTGAAGTCGCCCTGGACCCCGGCGGAGGTGATGGTGAGGGTGGGCACCGCGCGCTTGGGAATTCCGCGGGCCCGGCCTTCCTGAGGCTTGAGGCTGAGCTGAACGACACGGCCACGCACACCACCCTCCGCTGTCGGAGTCAGGCGCTCTGTCACGTCCCTCGGTGCCGCATCGGCATCGATCCCGAGTCTCAAACTGGATTATCTCCGGCTCTGGTCTCGCTCGCTGGCATCGCTCTCATCGGGAATGACGTAGGGATCTGATCCGGTTCGCGCGCCACGCAGCACGATCCACCCGAGGGCGAGATTGCCCAGCCCGAGCCAGAGGCCGGGATGAATCCGGCGCGACCAGGGCGGCCATCCGGCGGCAAACACGCCACGCAGGTCGAGCAGCACGAGGAGCGCCCCTGCAGCGAGAAGCAGCGGCCCGACGACCCAGCCGAGGAGCCGGAAGAAAGGGCGGACAGGACCCGGCTTGAGCATCGGTCTAGGCGGCGCCTCGAGAGTGGTCAGAGTGAGTCACAGTGGCTTCCGATACTGCACCGCACGCTCTACTTCGATGAAGCCCAACGCCTGGTGAGCCCGCTGAGACGCTTCGTTCCCCAGCGTCGTATCGGACGCGAGCTCTCGGTAGCCTGCCCGTCGGGCCCAGGCCTCTATCGCCTGCAGCAGGCCGGCACCAACCTGCTGGCCCCGCAGGTCGGGGTCGACATACCATCCCTCGAGATAGGCCACCGGACTGGTGCTGCAGCCCTGCGCGATGCTGCGCTCGCCCACCTCCGCGAATCCACCGAGCCCGCCGCCCGGCCTCTCCGCCACCAGCACCGCCGCGTCCGGCCGCGCGAGCCACTCATCCATATCCGCCGAGGTCTGATCGGGCCACAGCGCCTGGCGCATCCGCTGCCACTCGGCACGATCGCTGGACCGGTACGGCCGAATGTTCATAGACGGTAGGTGGTCCGGACGCATGGCCTCACATCGCGTCGCGGGTGCAGATCACGACTTCCCAGTTGAGATTCCAGCGCGCGCGCCGCACCTGGAAGCCGGCGGCCCGAATGAGCGATCGGATCCGGTGCACCGGGTGCACGAAGAATCGGAATGGATCCCCGGTCCACCGGCGCCGGGCGTTCTGCAGCCGGACGCGTCCGCGGACGTACCAGTAGTCGTGCGGGTAGCTCAGCGCAAAATATCGTTTCGCCTTCCGGGCCGAGACTTCGATCAGGGCCTCGAGGTCCGGGGAGCAGCACAGCACCCGGTCCAAGGTCACCAGGTCGGCGGACGCGAGCTCGGGGGCCAGGCTCGTGATGTCACCCCGGTGAAAGTGCACGCGGTGCTGGTGACCCCTGCGCGCGGTCTCCTCCTGTGCCGCCTCGAGATATGCGCTGGCTACCTCGAGGTGCACCGCTCGCTGCACGCCGCGCTCGAGCAGCTCGTGGTGCAGCACCCCGATCCCGGCGCCGACGTCGAGCACGGTGTCGGCGGCCAGGCTCACGTCCCTCAAGCCCTGCAGGATCAGCCGGGCGGTGCCGGTCGGGCCGCGGCGCTGGTAGGTGACCAGATCCTGCCGAGCCCGCGCGGGAGTGAAGTGGCGGTTCGTGGCCTCACAGTGGCAACGGGGCATCGCGCATCCCTCCTGGCCCTGGGGCGCCTATGCGGCTAGGCTCCGCCCAGAGAGGAGCGGCGCGGCCATGCACGTCGAACACAACCTCGCACACCATCGCTTCGTGACGCGACTGCCCCAGGGCGACGCGGTCCTGACCTATCGGATCACGGCAACGGGCGCGCTGGACATTCGAAGCACGTACGTGCCGCCAGCGGCCCGGGGGCGGGGCATCGGCGGCGCCCTGGTCGAGGCCGCCCTCACCCATGCGCGAACGGAAGGCCGGATGGTGATACCGACCTGCTGGTACGTGGGCACCTGGATCGCGCGGCATCCCGAGTTTCGCGGCCTGCTCACGCCGGACGCCGCAGGTCAGGCCGGAGGGTGACCCGCGACCCCTAGGCCGCGGGGCTGGACGCGCCCACCCGTCTCCGGACCCCGCTGATGTCGCGCACCGGACGAATCTCCACACACCCGGTGCGCGCCCAAGGGAACTCTGCGGCGATCCGGACCGCATCATCCATGTTTTCCGCCTCGATCAGATTGAAGCCGCCCAGCACTTCCTTGGCCTCGCTGAACGGCCCGTCGGTCACGCTGGGACGCCCATGGCGGATGCGGAGTGACTTCGCCCTGTCGGTGTCCTCGAGCATCTGGGAGTCGATCAGACGCCCGTGCTGGCGGAGGTCATCGGCGTGCCCCAGGCACTCGCGCATCATCGCGTCGGCCTGGCCGGCAGGCAGAGAATCGAGCATCGTGGGATCGTTGTAGATCAGGAGCATGAATTTCATGCCGGTCCCCTCTGGTGTCGGTGTGCTGCGCGCAGCAATCTATCTCCCATCTGGCGGAGAGGCGACGCCCGAGGTTCGGGCCTCAGCTCATGAGCGCCGCAATCCGCTCCGCCAGGGCGGCGATGGTGCGGGAGGGATTCAATCCGACCGCCTCGGGGATGATAGCGCCATCCGCGACGTACAGACCAGGATAGCCGAAGACGGCGCCCCGGTGATCGACCACACCGTCAGACTGGGTGATGCCGACGTTGCAGCCGCCCAGCGGATGGGGCGTCACCAGGTTCTTGAGCACGGTCCAGGTCGGCGGCACCCAGGGATGGCCGCCGGTCGCCTGGCTCAGACGGAGGTGCATGGCCACGATCGCCTGGATCATGGTGGCGGAGCGGTCGACGTCCCAGTTGAGCTTGAGGGCCCGCCGCCACGGCGCGTACCACTTGCGACCGAGGTAGAGGCGTCCGTCGGCCGCGTCGACCCCCTGGGCAAACCAGGGCATCATCCGGGCGAGGGCATCGCGCTCGAGCGCCGCCTCACGCAGCCCGTGCAGGAAGGTGCGGGCCTGCAGGCTCCCGCCACGGCCGTTGAGCCGGCCATCGAGGTAGGCCTTGAGCAGGTCCGGAATTCCGCCGTCCTCGATGAGGAACGCCGCGCCCGGTGGGCCGTCGAGAAAATCGATGCCGGCCGTGATGGTCGGCCCGTGGCTGGGCGAGACCGGCGGCTCGCGCTTCGAATAGAACGCCGGCGTCAGGAAGTCGCCGTTCGAGCTCCAGTTCTTCCCCAGGAACGGGCTCAGTCGCGGCAGGGTCCGGTACTGGTCCCGGCAGCGGAGGAGCAGTTCGGTGGAACCCAGCGAGCCGGCGGCGAGAATGACGCGGTCGGCCGTATGCATACCCGGAGTCCGGGTGTGCCGGTCCGGATCGATGACGTCGAACCGTACCCGGTATCCCTGCTCGATCGGCTCGATCGCGCGCGCCAAGTGGAGCGCGCGAATCTCGGCGCCGAGCCGCGCGGCCCGAGCGAGATAGTTGAGGTCCAGCGTGTTCTTCGCCTGCACCGGGCAGCCGATGTCGCAGTACCCCCGGTGCACGCAGGTTCCCTGGGTCTTGCCGTGCTCGTTGGCCCAGGTGACGGAGTGCCGCTCGTCGAACCGGTCCTCCAGACCGTAATTCCAGGTGTCGCTGAAGGTGACCGCCAGGGAGAGCTTCCGGAACCGCTCCCCCGCACCGATCTTCTGCGCCGCCTCACGCATGAGCTTGAAGCGCTCGGTGAGCTGATTGTCCGGCAGCTCCGCCACCTTCAGCATGGCCCCCGCCGCCCGGTAGTAGGGCGCGAGCTCCTGGTAGGTGATCTCGGGCGGCCACCCCCGATTGAACAGGTCCGGCTTGGCCTCGATGGAGACGTTGGCGTAGATCAGCGACCCTCCGCCCACGCCGGCTCCCTGGGCCACCACCATATCGTCCAGGATTCGGAGGTCGAGCCACCCGCTCTCGTGTTCTGGGCAGTCGGGATTGTACGTCCAGTGGCCTGACTTCCACGGGTAGTTGTCGGGATTCCACTCCCGCCCGCGCTCCAGCACCAGGATCCGCTTGAACCCACGCTCCGCCAGGCGGCACGCCGTCACCGCCCCTCCGAAGCCGCTGCCGATGATGATCACGTCGAACTGATTGGCCATCCAGGCATCCTCCTCAACGACAAAGGATCGGACCGTCGATGCGGCGCACGGCGATGGTGTTCTCGGGCGGCGCGAACTGCGACTCGCCGGGGTCCGGTGACACCCGCTCGACCCAGGCGTCTCCGGTCGGAACCTGGGGCACGCCGATCGCGTGGATCGTCAAGAGCCCGTCCGGGCTGATCCGCAGGCGAAGAAAGTTCTTGTACCCGGCGAGGTGCTGCGAGGAGAAGACTTCATTCATGTGGCACGCGTGGTCCTTACTCGCGGCCCAGAGGTACCCGGCGAAGAGCCACGCGCCGGCGATGCCGCCGCCGAGCAGCATCAGCCCTCCGAAGCAGAGGGCCTGCCACAGGCTGTCGACCTCCATATGTCGGACCCGCAGGTCGAGGATCGAGATCCCCCAGATCAGGAGCGCGCAGAGCCCGAGATGCGCGACGCCGTGCAGGGCCCCGAACCAGCGGGTCCACGAGTGATCCTCCGAGGCACGAAACAAATACAGCCCAACGATCACGAACGCGCCGAACACCACGTTCGAGGGGCTGTGCTGCAGGACCTTCCCGAAGGCCAGGAGTACCTCGCCGAGACTGCGGACCCCGAGACTCTGAATGCACTCCATCAGCGAGTCGGTGCCAGGGCCGGCATGGGGGCAGATCGGATGGGCCTTGCTGGCGCTCTGCAGCGTCCAGGCATAGATCAGGTACACCATGCCCAGGAAGAAGGTGAACCAGCGGTTCCGGAACGGCAGCCACCCGACGCCGTGGGCCAGCCGGCGGGACTCGGCTTCATCGGGGAACATCACCTGCCGCTGGTAGCGTACCTTGGAGATGCCCTCGGGCAGCTCGATCACTTTGGGCATATGGTGCGTGGGGTAGAGATAGGCGCCCCCGCCCCCGGATGTGATCCGCTGCGTGGCCTGCTCCGGCGCCGCGGCTCCCGTCGGCTCCTGCGCCTCGGTGTAGCGCATGTAGTGATGCAGGTCCCCCGAGAGCGTCACCGCCAGCCTGATGCCGTTGCGCCGGATGATGCGGTCCTCGAAGAACGCCTCGTTGTCGAACAGGTCCGGCTCAGGGTGGCGGATGCCACGGCCGTCGGGAGGTTCCGGGCCGCACTCCGTCCAGCTCGGCTGGCCGGTACAAAGGATCAGGCGCGGGGCCTCGCCCGCGGGACTCTCCACCAGCATCTGCTTGGCGACCGCGTCGAAGAACTGCATCTGCGGCCGGTCGATGTCCGACTCGAGTTGGATGTCGACGCCCCAGAGCCACCACCGGCTCGGCAGCTTGAGCGCGAAGTAGCTCATGGTCTGATGCGTGGCCCAGCGGCCGATCCCGCGCTCCTGGCAGAAGAGCCGGATGAAGCTGGTCAGGCCGTCGTACCAGTCGTGATTGCCAGGCAGCGCGAAGAGACTCGGGTCCGTGTGGGGATCCGGCTCACCCGGGAACGCCGACTCGTAGGGACCGCGAAATCGGTTCTGGTACTCCAGGCGGCTCGCGGTGGGGTACACCTGGTCGCCGCCGAGGACCAGGAACCTGCCCTGTGGAAGGGGGTGCCTCTCCTCACCGGGCAGGATGACCTCGCTCCGGGCCAGCAGCCACGCGATGGAGTAGGTCGAGTCGAACCCATCTCCCACGTCGGCCACAAAGTCGAACCAGAAATCCTTCCCCGTGTAACTGCTGTAATCGGCGTCGTAGCGGATCTGGCTGCCGGTCCACGGATGCAGGGCTGCCTGCAGCTCGCGCTTGTCGGTGTAGGCGCCGAAGACGCCCGAGAGTGCCGCTTTGACGGCGGTGATCGCCAGCTGCGTCGGATGCAGCCAGTCCACCATTTTCTTCCGGGTGAACGGAAGGCCCGAGCTGGTGACCGCGTCGCTGCCTTCGCGGGCACCCTGGAGTGGAGGGGTCATTGCGCCGGCAGCCGGCGCCGGCGGGTGAGGACGGTGGCCCCGAACAGCAGTGCGGAAAAGGGAGGGAAGTAGAGCCAGGTCAGGGTCACGGCCTCACGCAGCGTGGGCGGCCAGGGCAGCTTGAGGAACAACGCGGCGACGGAGAGATCGATCAGCAGCCACCCCAGGCCGCCGGCCACCAGAATCGACCGCTCCATCCGGGTGAGCCCGGGTCGGAGCCAGCGCCAGGTGGCCAGGTACAGCGGAAGCCCCACGACAGTCCAGTAAAGAATCGAGATGGGAGGCAGGAACACCGACATGGCGGCGAACGGCATCCAGCCCACGCCCGCCACCAGCCAGCCGGCGATGATCAGCGATCCCCACCAGCGTTCCCGGGTCACGGTCGCGCTCCCGCCCTAACGCGGTGGGGCAAGGCTACCGTACCGCTCCCACAGCTGTCCCAGGAAGAACTTGCCGAAGCGGGCCAGCGCGGCGGCGGATTGGGTCAGCGACTCCGCCCCGGTCGCGTGCATCGTCGGGACCAGCCGCATCAGGTCCGGTATGCTCAGCCTGAGGATGCCCGCACCGACGACGGGTCCCTGGTCGTCCCGGCCGCGATGCAGCAGGGTGAACAGGGTGGTGGTATCGGCCCAGAGATCCGGCCCCGGATCGTCCTTGACCCGCTTCTTTCCGGCCAGATAGTAGTCGGTGCCCTGGTGGGTGAAGCCCATCTCGTAGACCATGTATCGCATCCGCGGGTCTTCCGCGGGAGAGAACAGACGAAACACCCCGGTCCGCGCCGGAATCCGATCGCCCATCGGCGGGAAGCTCACCGATCCGGTGAGCCGTCCTCCGTGCCGGGAATCGGCGATGAATGCGTCCAGGTCCTCGATCGTGATCGTGGCGTGCAGCGTGAGCATGGTCTTGGGCTTGACCGCCTCTCCCTGGCGCGCTCCCTCCTCCGCGGTCCCGGCGCCCAGCGCGAAGGGACCCTCCATGGTCTCACGGAAGGTGATGCCGACGGCCGACGGCTTCATGGCAGTGACTCCCGGCTCGAAGGCGACCCCTGTCGGGGCGCGGGTAGCGAGATAGCGGCAGGCATCCTGGTATCCCATCTCGATCAGGGTGGCCGCGTCGATCCGTCCGAGGTAGAAGTCGGGATCGAGCGGCAGCGGGAACTCCGGCCGGATCACGTGCAGCATGATGGGACGGGTCCGTCCGTCGACGTGCTCGCCCGCCGCGATCCGCCGGTTGATCTCGCGGATGCGGTCGAACTCCTCGAACAGCGCCCCGTTGGCGGAGATCTCGATCATGTGCACGTACTGGTAGAACGGCCCGTCGCGATAGTGCGGCGTGTTCCCGATGCACCAGACCAGCCAGAGCTCGTCCGCCCCGCGCCGCACCGCCTCCATGAGGTTGGCGTCCTTGATCCAGACGCTGTCGACGTAGAGGCTGCCCCTCCGGGCCACCGCCGGCATGAAGATCGGCAGCGAGATCCCGGCGACCAGCAGGTCGAGGTCCACCTGGTCGTGGGGAATGGCCTCGTTGGTCTTCCTGGTGTAGTTGCAGACGTTGAAGGTGCCGGCCATCCCGTTGGCGGCGTTGATCCGCCCCGGGTCGATGCCGAGGTGGGGAAAGACCTTTCGGATGATCCCGTCGGCATCTCCCATCGCCTGGACGTCGAATCCCTTGAGGTACTCCCGAAGGGGCAGGAAGGAGACGAAATCCTTCACCTGGAGCGTCCGCCAGCGATCGCACATCTCCTCCGGCGACAGGCCGGAGAAGAGCATGGCGAGGTTGATCGTCCCGCCGGAGGTTCCGTCGGCGTGATGAAAGCAGAGACCCTCTTCCAACAACGCGCGGAGCACGCCGGCCTGGTAGGCCACCCGCATCCCGCCTCCCGCCAGGATCAGCGACCGCTTGGGGCCGCTGTACTCGGCCGGGGGGCTGCCGGCGAGCCGGGTCACTCCGCCACCATCCACCAGTACATCAGCGCCAGAATGCCCGAGAGGAGGTCGAAGCCGGCCACGCCGAGGGCCACTGGGGAGAACACGCCGTGCATCACGCCGAGTCCCACGGCGGCCGAGGCACCGAACTTCTGCAGGGCGGCCCACAACACGGGGATCGGTTGCGCCGAGCCGCTGGTGAGTGCGTGCCAGAGCAGGCCCCCGAACAGGACCATGAACATGCCCACGATCCCGAAGAAGTGACGGCTGGTGGCGGTGGATTCGGCGGAGAGCAGGCTCAGCAGACGGCCCGGCGCAACCGCCTGCACCAGCCCGCTGATCACGGTCAGCACCGCGATGAGCAGCAGCACGCGCCGGAGAGTGGTGCGCTCGATCATGTGGCGCTCTCCGCCTGATAGGCCTTGCGCCCGAACCAGAGCATCATCAGCAGCCATTCGAAGCTCCAGATGGCGACCCGGAGTTCGGTCAGGAGCTTCCAGCGGGCGATCACCTGGTTGAGCATCTCCTGGTCGGTGATCCCGGCCCGGAGCACGGCGTTGACCGGGAAGATCACGAAGTAGGTGAGACAGGTGGCCCCGATGATGGCGGCCAGCAGCATGACCGGGAGCCAGCGCCCCGGCCGCTTCCACTCGACCACGATCATGATCACGCAGGTGGTGACCATGAGCGAGACGAGAAAGGTGAAGAAATTGGTGGCCGCGGCGATCTGAGGGAGGAAGTGCAGCCGGTAATTCTCCGGCGTCATCGAGGGCATCACCGGGAACTGGAAGATCGCGGTGGACCAGCCGGTCCCGAAGTAGATCGAGACGCCCATGAACAGCAGCGCGTTGTTGAGCACGTAGAGTCGGTGCCGCATGCCCCCCCCGCCCCGGCTCATCGCGCCGCCACCGGCGGCGGGAGCCACTCTTCGCCCAGGCCCAGATCCACCACGCTCTCCATTCCCTCGGGCGGCCCGGTGGGCGGCTGGGGGAAGGACAGGAACCAGCTCTCGAAGTGATCGTCCAGCACGCCGATGGCGTCGGGGATGAACGCGGTGAACAGCGGCTTGGGTGCGATCTCCAGCTGCCTGAGCGGCGCCAGCCGCGGGTGATCGCCCAGGGTGAGCCGGGCGCGGGCCTTCCCCAGCAACCCCATCCCCAGATGGCCCCGGAAGTAGATGTAGGACTTCATCAGGAGCCCGCGGAAGGCGCAGTAGTTGGCGGTGCCGACGTTGACCGGCAGCCAGGTCCGGGCGGGGCGGTCGATCTCGATCCGCATCGCCAGCTCGCCGTCGAGATCGTACTGGCTGCTCACCACCCGGTCGCCCACGGTGAAATCCAGGTTGGCCCGGTGCTTCGGCATTCCCCAGATGCCCTTGCCACCCTTGACCGAAATCTCGGTGCTGACCGGCAGATCGATCACGCACTGCCCGGTGCCGTAATGCCTCATCAGCAGCGCCGGCAGCAGGCGAGGCGCGGGCCGCCGGCCGTGGGTGCACGCGATCGCGATGCTGAACTCGATGTAGGTGCCGATGTTGGTGGAGAGGTAGTCGATGACCGTGATCACCAGCAGGCCGCGATTCCACAGGCGGAACGGGTGTACCTCGTTGCCGGCGAGGAGGGCGGCGGCGCGCTCCGGGTTGATGGGGAAGGCGGCCATCAGCGCCGGCGATGGGGTACAGGTGACCGGCAGAGTGAACGGAATTCCATCCACCAACGCGTGACGCCCGGCCTGCTGACGCAACCGTGCGGGACCAGCCATACCGGCTCCTCTCAGTGGGGGCGCTGCAGCTCCGCCAGCATGATGGGGAAGACGTCGCTGGCGGCGTTCTGTCCCATGAACACATCCAGGTGTCCGTAGCCCGCCAGCACGTGGAACGCGTGATAGTCGGGACGATGCCGGTTGAAATGATCGAAGGTGCGGCGCTGGCTCTCGGGCAGAAAACAGCGGTTGCGCTCGCCGGCGAAGAAGGCGACCCGGGCCTCGGTGTGCGGCGGCCGGCTCACCACGTCGTCCGGCAGCTCCCGCCGCCCTTCCACCGGTGAGAGCCGGCCCTGCGCCACGCTGCGCTGGATCTGCCGGAAGAAGCTGAGCGGCACGTGGGCGAATTCCTGCTTTACCCACTCATGGGTTTCGCGGTTGAGGTTCTCGTGCCGCCAGAGCGTGGGAAAGCCGGTGCCATACGTGAAGCTGGCGTAGCGGCACACCAGGTTATCGCACTCGTGGTGGGTCAGCTTCACGAACGCGGTGATCATCTTGGGCAGAAGCCCCGGCGAGTGCAGGTCCCATTGGCAATCGAGAAACGGGGTGAGTCGCGCCACCACCGGGATGGCCAGCTTGAGCTTGAGGGCCGACACCGCCGGCACCACCGGGTGAAGCGACACCGCGTTCGAGACGATGGTGGTGACCTCGGGCATCAGTCCGGCCACCGCGCCCAGCATGAAGCTGGTGGAGCCCTGACAATGCACCACCGCCGAGAGTGTCTTGGCCCCGGTCAGCTCCAGCACCTTCCGCACGGCGACCGGGTGGTCGAAGACCGCCGCCTGGTCCAGGGTCCAGCGGTTCGGCTCGAGATCGATGCTCGCGCGCCAGTTCTCCAGCCAGACGTCGTAGCCGTGCTCGACCAAGTAATCGACCAGCGAGACGCGGACGGGAGCCCGGAAGATGTTGGCCCGCACTCCGGCACCGTGCACCAGGAGCACCGGCCCACGGGTCGGAGGCAGGACGCCGCGCACGTGGATCAGATTGCAGGCGAACCCGTCGCCCGCGGTAAACGGAACGACCTGGTCGCGGTTCGATGAGCGCGCGATCTGGGGTTGAACCATCCGACGCGAACTCCTGCCGGCTCTCGATGAAGGTGGAGGGGTGGGACCAACTTTACGAACGAGCCATTAGGCCGTCAAGCCAGGGCCGCCTTTGCCCGCGCCCAGTAGGCCCGTCGCGCGGGCAATCCGGCCCGTCCCCCATTGATGACGACGCTGATCGCCACGAAGTCCTCGTCGTCGTTGTCGTCGTTGCGGTCGTCCGCCAGCTGATTGAGTCCGCGCGACTGCCAGAACTGCGCTGCCGCGAGCGCCGCCGGCTCGGCGGACTCGAGCAGCTCCGGCTGGGTCTCGAGCGGAAGATTGAGGGCCTGACCACAGCTCCGGTAATTACCGCGACCGGTGATCTGCAGCAGGCCGCGGCCCCGGAAGCGCCACCCGTCTCCGCTGGCCGCGTCCCCGTTCCCCAGGCGATTGGCGTACACGAAGCTGGCCAGCCGCTCCGGCTGCCGCTCGAAGGGCCGGGCCGCGTCGAGGGTGGGAAAGCGCCTGGGCCAGACCGCCATGAGCCGGGTGGCCCGGTAGCTCAGGTTCTCGTGCAGATGCTGGAATTCGGCGGACTCGTGCGCCACCTGCGCGAGGAAGGCCGCGGCGCGCTCGCGGGAGTTGATCTCGAAGCGCGACATGGCGGCGTTGAGGGCCGTGGTCCACATCGGGCCGGTCTTGAGACTGGGCAGAAACCTCTGCAGCTGGACCTCGGTGATGATCTCCGCCATTGCCCCCTCCGTTGCGCACCGCTGCCGATGATCCCCGTGAAAGGAGCGCTCCGGCGCTCCTACTTGCGCGGCAACCTGGCCGTCTTTCCCTTGCCGCCACCGTTTGCCGGCTTGCCACCCGTCCGCACGGGCTGGATTCGAACCTCCAGTCCCTTCTCGGCCAGCGCCAGCAACGGCTTCTGATCCCTGATCGAGGCCATCGCAGGCTTCGGCGCGGGGCGGAACGGCTTGCCGGTGGCACTGACTTCGGCGCGGCGGCGGAGCTCCTCGCGCTCGGCGACCTTCCGGTAGCGGACGGAGCGCCGGGCCTCCTTACCGCGGGCCTTGATCTCGAGGCGTCTGTGGGCCTCGATGTCGCCCTTGAGACTGAAGGTGTCGTGATCCCCCAGCAGGGGGTCGAAGAATCCGATGTAACCGCCGGGATTGATCCCGAAGGAGGTGAGCGTCTGTCCGCCGTGGCCGCGGCCCAGGAAGTCGTTGCGGGCGCCCGGCTCGTCGGTCTCGCGGGTCCCGGTGAAGTACAATGGCAGCACGAAATTGGAGAGCGCCACACCGTCGATCTCGTAGTTCTCGGCCTGAACGGCGTCGCACATCTCGAACCAGTGGAACACGTCGCGCTTCTCGGTCGGGTGCGGCCCGATCACCAGCAGGTTGGTCTCCGGATCGCCCAGCAGCTCCAGGGCTTCGTGGGACAAGGTGACGGACCACGGCTCCCCGATGCTCTCGGAGATCTCGGTGAAGACGAAGCCGAAGGGCACGCCAGAGTTGTTCTTGAAGTGGTAGCCCAAGGCGTTGTCGACATCGGCCTCATTCCAGAGGTAGATCACCGCATCGCCTCGCATGTCCGCGAGCTGCGCCGTCTCCGGCTTGGCTGCGCTTCGGCCTTCCAGCCGGAGCGTCGCGCGCATGCCCCAATACGGCTCGAAGTCCTCATGGATCTGCCGGTTGATGGCGCGGATCGTCTGCTGCAGCTCCTCGTCACTGATGTGACCTTCGGTGTGGTTGATGATGGAGATGTTCATGGCGCGCTCAGGATGATGAGTGGACGTGAGGGACGTGCGGTCTGGCTCGCTGGGGCGTGCGGCGGCGGGTGGCCCGGTGCTCGACCGGGTCAACCAGGCTGAAGACGATCGAGGGCACCGGGCAGACTGGCCTGACTCCGCCGCTTGGGAGAGCGGGAGCCATGGATCTCCTCTGGTGCTGAGACGAGCGGGGTGAGAGGGGAGGGGTTCTACATGTTGGGGCCGCGGCCGGGATTGGGCTAGGCCCCGTTTGCGACATTTGAGGACGATTTTGCGACAGCCGAGCTGGTCGAGCTCGCCCGGGAGCGGAGGCCTGGATCAGCGACCTGGTGCTTGCGCCGCTACGCCGACTCTCCCGAGCGCGCCGACAAACGCTTCCGAATCCGACACCCAGCCGAACACCTGCCCGATGGGCTCGGCCGTACAGTTGACCAGGAGCACACAGGAATAACCCCGGATCCGAGGTCGGCCATCATTGTACCTGTTATTGTATCGGTGCCTTCCGCGGGTCGTCGTCCGCATTCACGTAGGTGATCTCGAACGGCCCCGTGCTCCGGATCTCGACCATGGTCTGACCGTTGGCTTCCACGTAATGCGGGTGACGTGCCGCCAACGAGGCCACCTGACCAGGCTGCAAGGGCCGCATGCTCTTGTCACTCCATGCCCGCCCATCGCCCATGAGCAAGCTCCCCTCCACGACACTGAGCCGCTCAGCGGTCGGATGCCAGTGTGGCTTGATCTGATAACCATCGGGCAGATCGACTCGGATGGTGAAGGGTCCGGCCTTCGATGGATCGCCCCGAACCACGGCCACTCGGGCTCCCGCCGGAAGGCCAGGCGGCTGCGGACCCCACTCGAGTGCCTTCCCCCCGACGCTGTCCCCGGCGCCCGCGATGTGGTTCGTCTTATGAACGGTGTCGACATCAATCGAGGTGTCCGCATGCACGACCGTGGTATCCTTGACGGTCGAGCTCCGGATGATGGTGTCGGTACCTGAGCGGGTCACTTCCTCACCGTGCCGCCGGTTGCATCCCCCCAACACCGCGAGCACGCCGAGTGCTCCGAGCCACGCTTTCATGCCGCACCTCCCATCGCGTGAGTGTGGTCAATGCCCGGGCCGGGATTCGAACCCGGACGGGGTTTCCCCCAAGAGATTTTAAGTCTCGAGCGTCTACCAGTTTCGCCACCCGGGCGGAGGCCAGAGGAATCTATCCCACCATCGCCGGCAACGCCTCCCGCCGCACCCCGGCCGCCGCACGGCTGCTCCACATGTCCGGCACCCGCCCGAACCGGTCCGCGTAGTCCCGGCCCACCTCAGCCATGATCCGCGCGGCCCGCTCCTCGGGGGCCAGGACTGTAACCGCCCCGCCCCACCCTGCCCCGCTGAGCCGAGCGCCGCAGGCCCCGTGCGCCACGGCCGACTGGACGATCAGGTCGGCTTCCGGCACGCTGTACTGGTAGTCCACCCGCAGCGACTCGTGGCCTTGGACCATCAGCCGCCCGATGCCCGGCAGATCGCCCGCCGCGAGTGCCGAGGCCGCCGCCCGGGTCCGTGCGGTCTCGGTCACGACATACCGCACCCGCGGGATCAGCGGCGGCGGCAGCCTGCGTTCCACCTCCTCCAGGTCCCCCGGCGCGAGCTGCGCCAGGTGAGGCAGCCCCAGCCGCCACTCACGGCAGAACGCCAGCGCCTCCTCGCATTCACGGCGCCGCTGGTTGATGAGCTCGTCCCCGGGCGGCGGGTGGGAGACGCCGGTCTCTACGACCCAGAGCCGCCCCGGGAACGGCAATCTGACGACGGTGCCGACGCCGAGCTCGACCAGCAGCGCCGTTCCCCGCATGCCCAGCGCGGCGATGGTCTGGTCCATCCGTCCACGGCGAACCCCCAGCTGGTCGTGCTCCGCCCGGTAAGCGATCTCGAGCAGCTGCGCGGGCGCGAGTCGGCGCCCCGCCAACTGGCTCAGCGCCCGCGCCGCTGCCACGGTGAGCGCGGCCGACGAAGAGAGGCCCGCGCCGACCGGCAACGTGCTGGCTACCGCCACCCGCGCGCCCAGCGGCGCCGCGCCGATCGCCTCCAGCTCCCGCACGACGCCGACCAGGTAGTCGGTCCAGTCGCCCCGCAGCGCCTGGGGGACATCGATCTCGAGGGGGATGCGATCGAGCTGAGATACTACCGCCCAGTCGCGCGCCGGCGCCACCGCCACCGCCGTCCGCCGCTCCAGCGCGATCGGCAGGACCACTCCGCCGTTGTACTCAGTATGCTCCCCCAGCAGATTCAGCCGCCCCGGCGCAGACGCGGCGGCCCCGGGACGGCTTCCAAAGCTCGCGGCATAGAGCGAAGTTGCGAGTCTCACGGACGATAGAGCTGGCACGACGAGCCGCTTCTCCTGGGAGGGACTGTGGGGCATTGTGTGCGGCGGCTGGGGACGATCGCCTGTCTGCTCGTACCGGGAGCCGTTCGCGCTCAACTCGCGCCGGTGGGCGTGCCGGTCGGGGTGGTCCGGGTGGAGCTCGACGGAACCATCGACATCTGGGACTCCCGCTATCGGGACGGCATCCGCGAGCCCCTCGGCACCGATCTCTCGAGCGCCGCGCTCGGCAGCAACCTCCTCGCTCCGCTGAGCGACGCGGACGCGCGGATCGGCCGGATCACCGGTAACACCGACTATCACCTCAATCTAGGGACGCTCACCACCGACGCGCAGGCCGACGAGAGCCGCGGGTTCTTCGGCCTGGGACTCGGGGTGACGCGCTGGCTCACCGTGTTCGGCCGGATCCCGCTGGTCCGGACCCGGGTGCAGAGCGCGATCACCCTCGATGGCAGCAGCGGCGACGCAGGCGTCAATCCCGGCGAGACGTCTGAGGCCGGATTCTTCCAGGAGCTCGACGGCGCGCTCGCCACGCTGAGCAGCCGGATCGCGGCCGGGGATTATGACGCCGATCCCACCACCAAGGCCCTCGCCCAGTCCACCCTCACCTCCGGTACCGCGTTGCGGGAGGATCTCTTCGGCCTGCTCTCCGATCCCGCGACGGCTTCAGCGTTCGTGCCAACCGCCACGAGCACCGCTGGCACCGCCGTCGTCGGCAGAGTGACCGATCTGCAGTCGGTCCTCAGCGGCACCCTCGGCGTGAGCGGGTTCACGGCCGCGCCCGCGCTGCCCACTGCCGCGGTGACGACCACCGACCTGCTCGACTACGTCCACGACCCGATCGGCCTCCGCACAGGCGAGTCGAAGGTCACCTTCCGGGGCGACGCGGAAGGCGGAGCTGCGGTCACCTTGCTGGATCATTGGGACCGAGGCACCCACCGGGGCGGCGCGCGCGTGGCGGTGCAGGGTCTGGTGCGGTTCCCCACCGGCAGGGTCGCCCGCAGTGACCGGCTACTCACGTTGGGTACCGGCGAAGGGCAGACCGACCTGGAAGTACGCATGACGGCGGACCTGGGCACGGGGGGCTGGGGGATGCGGCTCGAGGGCGACTACAATCGACAGCTGGCCGCGGACTATCTCCTGCGAGTGGCGCCTCCATCGCAGCCGTTCCCGTCGAGCGACCTGCTGCGCATCGTGCACCGTGATCCGGGCGATGTAGTGGAGGTCGCCGCCCGGCCTTTCGTCCGGCTGGCACAGACCTTCGCGATCCAGGGAAGCGTGCGCCACTGGTCGCGCGGCGGTGACGCGGTGACCTACGCGACCACCCAGGACTCGATCCCGGGCGTCGCCGCCGCCGTGCTGGCGGAGGAAACCAAGGCGAGCGCGACGGTGCTGGGGATCGGGCTCACCTACTCCAACCTCGGAAGACTGCGGCCGGGAGGGGAGGGGTTGCCGGTGGATGCGGGATGGTCCTACGAGCGGGTGGTGCGGGCGAGCGGCGGCCGAGTGCCCAACCGGCATACCATGCGGGCGTTGTTCCGGGTGTACTTCGGGTTGTTCTGATCTCCTAGCGGCGCACCTTCCCCTCCTTCCGCAGCAGTGCCTGGGCGTGGCGCCGAGCCGCCTCGCCTTCCGTATCACCCAGCATGCGCGCGATCTCGGCGACGCGGTCCTCACCATGGGTCGCCTGCACGTCACTGGTGGCGATGCCACCGCGGGCCTCTTTCGAGACCACCAGGTGCTGGTCCCCCCGCGCGGCGATCTGTGGCAAGTGGGTGATGACCAGCACCTGGTGTCGTTCTGCCACCTCCGCCAGTGCTGCCCCTACCTGAGCCCCGACCTCGCCCCCGATACCCTGGTCGACCTCGTCGAACACCAGCGTCGCGATGGCGTCGTGCCGCACCAGCACCACCTTGAGCGCCAGCATGAGCCGGGAGAGCTCGCCACCCGACGCGACCCGCGCGAGCGGCTTGGCCTCGAGCCCCAGGTTGAGCCGCACGTCGAACACCACGCTCTCCTGGCCAAGCGCGGTCGGCTCGGAAAGCGCGCCAAGCGTCACCGAGAGCTTGCCTCCTGCGAGCCCGAGCTGTGGCAGCAGCCGATTCACCGCGCGCGCGAGCCGGTCGGCTGCATCCCTGCGGCGGGCGCTCAACGATGCGGCCGCCGCGGCGAGTGCGCTCTCCGCCGCGCCGCGTCTGGCGGCGAGCGCCTTGAGATCGACGTCCGCCGTGTCCAGCAGGTCGAGCTCCGCGGCCGATTGCTCGCGGGTGGCCAGCACCGCCTCAACCGTTGCGCCGTACTTCTGACTCAGCCGGAAGATCAGATCGCGCCGCTGTTCCACCTCCGCCAGCCGCCCCGGATCTTCCGCCACCTCCTCGGCGTACGTCGCCGCGAGCCGGGCGAGCTCCGAGAGGTTGGCGTACGCGGCGTCGAGCATCTCGCGCCAGGCGGCGCAGGCGGGATCGACCTTCTCGAGCCCGCCCAGCGCGCGGTCCGCCGCCGCCAGGGCGGCGAGTGCGTTCCCGCCGTCGCCCTCGAGCGCATCAGCGATCCGCTGCGCCTGTTCCGCCAGCGCACCTGCCTGGCTCAGCCGGCGGGCCTCCACCTGCAGCGCCGCGTCCTCGTTCGGCCTGAGCTTCGCCCGATCGATCTCACCGACGACGTGGCGGAGATAGTCGGCCCGGCGGCGCACCTCGTCCCGTCTCGAGGCGAGCGCCGCTTCCTCGGTCCGGAGCGCGGCAACGGCGCGATGCGCCTCGGCCACCGCCGCGCGCTCCGCTTCCGCGTGGGCGAAGCTGTCGAGAATGTCCCGCTGCGCATCGGCGTGGAGTAAGGATTGGGTCTCGTGCTGTCCGTGGAGGTCCACCAGCAGCGCGCCCAGCTGCGCCAGGACGGCGGCGGTTGTGGGGCTGCCGTTCACCCAGGCCCGCGAGCGCCCCTCGGCGGAGACCTCGCGGCGCACGACCACCCGCCCATCCTCCACGTCCAGCCCCAGGGCTTCGATGGCGCGCCGGGTAGGTCCGTCGATCCCCTCGAAGGCGCCCTCGATGATCGCCTTACCTGCCCCTGGGCGGACGCTGCCGCTGGCGGCGCGCTCACCGAGCAGTAAGGCGAGCGCGTCCACCAGCATCGACTTCCCCGCCCCGGTCTCGCCGGTGAGGACGTTGAGGCCGGGACCGAGGTGCAGGGTAACGTCGGCGATGGTCGCGAGGTCGCGGACGCGGAGCTCGGTGAGCATGGGTGTGCAGCGTGGTTCAGGTCGACTGAGATGTCATGCGGAGAAGAGCACCCCGCCGCCGGCTCACGGCCCCTCGCCCCTCCCCGAGAGATCGCCCCAGTGGAGCTTCTGGCGCATCCGCCCGAAAAAGCCGTCCCCACCCAGACGGATGAGACAGACCCGATGATCGGCGCGCCGCACGTCCACGCTCTCGCCCGGCGCGAGCGTGGTTCCGGTCTGCCCGTCGAAGGAGACCAGCAGGTCCTCGGACCAGCCGGCCATCGGTTCGATCACAATGCGATAGGAGGACGGTACCACCAGCGGGCGCACCGCCAGGGTGTGGGCCGCGATGGGAGTCACCACCATCGCCTCCACCCCGGGCACCACGATCGGGCCGCCGGCGCTCAGACTGTACGCGGTCGACCCCGTTGGCGTGGCGACGATGAGGCCATCGGCGCTATAGGGTCCGACGTTTTCGCCCTGGATGAAGACGTTGACCCGGATCACCCTGGCCACGCCGCCCTTGTGCACGGCCACGTCGTTCATGGCCATCTGGAGCGCGCGCCCGTTGCCGGCGCCGTCCTTGATCTCCGCCTGAAGCGCCTGACGCCGCTCGATCACGTAGCGCCCGCCCACCAGCGCATCGAGCGCGGGATCGAGCGTCGGCCGGGTGGCCGTGGTGAGAAAACCGACCCGCCCGAGATTGATGCCGAGGATCGGGGTCTCGCGGGCGCCGAGCAGACGGGCTCCGCGGAGCAGCGTGCCATCCCCGCCGAAGGTGATCAGGGCATCGAGGTCTACTCCCTCGAAGACCGGAACCTCTCGGTTCCAGAATTCGCAGAGCCGCTCCTCGGTGTACAGCATGATCCCGCGCGCGGGCGCCTGGTCGGCGACCTGCTCCAGGACGGCCTTGAGATCGCGGTACCGCGGATTCCCGACGACGCCGACCTTCATCGAGCCTCGAGGCTCTCCTCGTGCTGGAGCGCCGTGATCCGCCGGGCAATGCCCGCCGCGGTGAGGCCGAAGAGCTCGAGCTGCTCCGGCCGGGGAGCCTGCTCGACCAGACGGTCTGGCACGCCGAGGGCGACCACCCGCACCTCCGGATAGGTGGTCTGGAGCGTCTCGGCGAGACAGGCGCCGAAGCCGTTGACGATCGTGCCCTCCTCGACCGTGACGATGGTCCGGTGCTCCTGCAGCAGCGCCTCCAGCATCGCCTGGTCGAGCGGCTTCAGGAAACGGCAGTTGATCACCGCGCAGTCGATCCCGTCGGCCGCGAGCAGCTCCGCCGCGCCCTGCGCAGGCTGCACCATGGTCCCGACCGCGAGGATGGCGACATCCTTGCCGCTCCGGAGCTGCTCCCAGGTGCCGTAGGGCACCGGCCGGATCTCGCCCGCGGCGCGCGGCTCGGCGGGCGCCTTGTCCCGCGGATATCGGGTGCAGAACGGACCGTCGCTGTGCGCCAGTGCCGTGCGCAGCAGTCCGATCAGCTCCTCGCCATCCTTGGGCGCGGTGACCGTCATTCCCGGCACCGCCAGCATGTAGGCGATGTCGTACAGGCCCATGTGGGTCTGGCCGTCTTCGCCCACCAGCCCCGCCCGATCCATGCAGAAAATCACCGGCAGGTGTTGCACGGCGATGTCGTGGATGACGTTGTCGTAGGCCCGTTGGAGAAAGGTGCTGTAGATCGCCACCACCGGTCTGATGCCCTGGGTAGCGAGGCCGCCGGCGAAGGTCACCGCGTGTCCTTCCGCGATCCCCACGTCGAAAAACCGCTCGGGATACTTCTTCTGGAACACATTGGTGCCGGTGCCGGACGGCATCGCCGCCGTGATGGCCACGATCTCGGGATGCTCGCTCGCCAGCGCGGTGAGCCCGTCGCCGAACACCTGCGTCCAGGTGGGAGGGCCGCTCGCCTTCTTGCGGGCCTCGCCGGTGACGGGATCGTACGCCGCGAGCCCGTGCCACTTTTCCTGGTTGGACTCCGCGAAGGCGAACCCTTTGCCCTTCTGGGTCATGACGTGGATCACCCGGGGGCCTTTCATGCCGCGGACGAAGCGCAAGGTGTCGCACAGTTTGCCCAGGTCGTGCCCGTCGATCGGGCCGAAGTAGCGGAAGCCCAGCTCCTCGAACAGCATCCCCGGCGAAAAGAGGTTCTTGACGCTTTCCTCGACGTTCTTGGCGAAGTCCACCACACCCTCGCCGAACACGCCGCCGAGCGCGAAGGTCAGGCCCTTGATCTTCTCCCGCAGCCGATTGATCCGCGGGTCGGCCACGATCCGCCCCAGGGTCTTGCTGATGGCGCCGACGTTGGGCGAGATCGACATCCCGTTGTCGTTCACGATCAGGATGATGTCGCGCTCGGAATGGCCGGCATTGTTCATCCCCTCGTAGGAGAGTCCGCAGGTGAGCGCGCCGTCACCCACCACGGCCACCACCTTGTGGTCCTCGCTCTTGAGGTCCCGGGCCGTAGCCATGCCCAGCGCCGCGGACATCGCGGTACCGGCGTGACCGGCGCCGAACTGGTCGTGCTCGCTCTCGCTCCGTTTGAGGAAGCCGGAGATCCCGTCGCGCTGACGCAGGGTGGGAAACGGGTCGTTGCGTCCGGTGAGCAGCTTCCAGGCGTACGCCTGGTGGCCGACGTCCCACACGATCTTGTCTCGCGGCGAGTCGAACTCGTAGAGCAGCGCCACGCACAGCTCCACCACGCCCAGGCTGGCGCCGATGTGGCCGCCGGTGAGCGAGACGCACTCGATCAGCCGCTCGCGGATCTCCTGGGCGAGCTGGGGAAGCTGCTCGCGCTTGAGGCGCTTGAGGTCGGCAGGGGAGTTGATGGCGGAGAGAAGGGTCATCGGGGGTCTGGGGTCGGTAGTCGGCATCCGGAGCGGGTGGCGATGGTGTGATCGTGAGGCCATTCCGCCAGCACTACGAGCTCCTGCTCACAATATACTCCGCCAAAGCCCCCAGTGCCCCCGAGGTGATGCCCGCCGTACGCAGGTGCTCGACCGCCCGCCCGGCCAGCCGCTCCGCCTCCTGGCGGGCCCCGTCCACCCCGAGGAGCCCAACGTAGGTGGATTTGGCGAGCTCGGCGTCCCGGCCAGCCGTCTTGCCCAGCTCTTCGCTGGTCCCGGTGGCGTCGAGCACGTCGTCGGCCACCTGGAAGGCGAGGCCGATATCGCCGCCGAAGGCGGCGAGCGCGCCGAGCTGCGGGAGGTCCGCCTCCGCCGCCATGCCGCCGAGGATGCAGGAGGCGCGGATCAGCGCCCCCGTCTTCCCCCGATGCACCGTGATGAGCTGACCCAGATCGAGCGACCGCCGCTCGGCCTCCAGGTCCAGCCACTGTCCCCCGACCATCCCCTCGATGCCGCCGGCCTGAAAGAGCTCGGCGGCCATCCGGCCCAGCGCGGTGGCCGGCAGGCGGAGATCCTGTGCCGCAGCGGCGAGTACCTGGGCCGCGACCGGCACCAGCAGGAAACCCACCAGGGTGGCCGTGGCCACGTCGAAGCGACGATGGGTGGTGGCCCGGCCGCGGCGGAGGTCGTCATCATCCATGCAGGGGAGATCGTCATGCACCAGCGAATAGGTGTGCACCGTCTCCACCGCCGCGGCCACCCCTGCGATGTCGGGTGACCGTCCGCCCACCGAGCGGTAGGCCGCCAGCACCAGCGCCGCGCGGACCCGCTTCCCCGGCGTGCGAAGGGCATACGCCAGCGCCTCGCCGCGGCGGCCCCCCAGCGTCTCCTGCAGGCGATCGGCCCACTCCCCCAGCAGTCGGTCGGTACACTCGCGCGCCTCCGCAAGCAGCTCGGCCGACATCAGCGCGGGGGCCTCAGTCATCCAGCTCGGCGGTTCGAAGATCGCCGCCCGCCTCCCCCAGCACGCTCTGCACCTGCAGTTCGGCGGCCACGAGCCGCTCGCGCGCGGCGCGGAGGCGGCGCACCCCTTCCTCGAACAGCGCGAGGGCCGCGTCCAGCTCGACGTCCTCGGATTCGAGCCGGCGCACGATCACCTCCAGCCGCGCGAGCTCTTCGGCGATGGTGGTCATTCGGACTCCACGCGGGAGGGGACGTCGCCGTCCGCCACCCGCAGACGGAAGCGCTCGCCGGGCAGGAACTCGGCCCGGCGCTTGAGCACCCGGCCGTCGGGGCGCAACGCGACGGCATATCCCCGGTCGAGAACCCGGAGCGGACTCAACGCGTCGAGCTGCGCGGCGAGCCGTTCGAGCTGGTGATGGTGCTGCTGAACCAGCGTCGCGATGGCGCCGTGCATCCGGTCACCGGTTCGCTCCAGCCGCTCGGTGGCGAGTCGCGCTCGGCCGCCCAGGCCGGCAGCGAGGCGCGCCGCCAGATCGTCGAGCTGGCGCAGCACCTCGCGCCGGTCGGCGAAGGCGAGCTCGGCCGCGGCGGAGGGCGTGGCCGCGCGGACGTCGGCCACCAGATCGGTGAAGGAGACGTCGACTTCGTGTCCCACGGCGGAGATGGTCGGAACCCGCACCGCGGCCAGGGCACGGCACACCGCCTCGGCGTTGAACGCCGCGAGGTCCTCCTTGTCGCCGCCGCCGCGCCCGATGATGCAGAGGTCGACCTCGAGACGATTCACCAGCCGCAGCGCGCGCACCAGCTCCTCGACCGCCCCCTCGCCCTGCACTCGCGCGCCGAGCACCAGGATACGGGCACAGGGCCAGCGTTTCCGACTCACGGTGATGATGTCCCGCAGCGCCGCGCCCGCCGTGCTGGTCACCACCGCGACGGCGGAGGCATACTCGGGGAGCGGTCGCTTCCGGGCGAGGTCGAAGAGGCCTTCCTTCTGCAACGCCGCCTTCACCCGCTCCAGCTCCTGCTGCTGCCGGCCGATCGCTGCCGTCGGAAGGATGCGTTGGACGTTGAGCTGGAACTCGCCCTTGGCCTCGTAGATCCCTGGGCGGCCGAGCACGAAGACCTCGGTGCCGTCCGCGGGCGGCTTGCCGGCCCGCTCCGCGTTGAGTCTCCACATGCAGCAGCGCACCTGGCTGGTCGCGTCGCGCAGGGTGAAGTACCAATGGCCGCTGGGCCAGGCCTTGAGCCCTACCACCTCGCCCCGCACCCACATCGGCATGAGCTCGCCCTCGACCACGCGCTTGACCGCCGCGTTGAGCCGGCTCACGGACCAGACCTCGGCCGCCGGGGCCATAGGGGGGAACGGAAGTGAGAGTGCCATCGGGAGGAAGCTAGTGGGACTCTGCCTGCTGGAAGGCCTGGAGCGTGTTCTGCAGCAGCATGGCGATGGTCATGCGGCCCACCCCGCCCGGCACCGGAGTGATGGCGGAGGCCACCTCGGAGACCGGGCCGTAGGCCACGTCGCCCACGATCCGATACCCTTTGGGCTGGGTCGGATCGTCCACCCGGTTGATTCCCACGTCGATGACCACGGCACCCGGCCGGACCATGTCAGCGGTGACGAACTCGGGCTTCCCCATGGCGACGACCAGGAGATCGGCGGCGCGGCAGACGGCCGGCAGGTCCTTGGACTTGGAGTGGCAGACGGTCACCGTGGCATCGCCCCCCTTGCCGGGCTGAATCAGCAGGTTGGCCATCGGCTTGCCCACGATGTTGGAGCGACCCACGATGACAGCGTTGGCGCCCTTGGTGTCGATGCCGGAGCGGAGCAGCATCTGCTGCACCCCGAACGGCGTGGCGGGACGGAGCGCCGTCGGGTCGCCGATCACCAGCTTGCCGACGTTCACCGGATGGAAGCCGTCCACGTCCTTGGCGGGGTTTACCCGGTTGAGCACCCGCTCCCCGTTGATGTGCGCCGGTAACGGGAGCTGCACCAGGAACCCGTGGATCCGCGGGTCGGCGTTGAGCCGGTCCACCACGGCCAGCAGCTCCGCCTCGGAGGTCTCCTGCGGGAGCCGCACGGTCTCCGAGTGCATCCCGGCTTCCTCGCACGCCTTGCCCTTGGCCCGGACGTAGACCTGGCTCGCGGGGTTCTCGCCGACAATCACTACCGCCAGTCCGGGCTGCTGTCCGCGCTCCCGGTGCCGCTTCACCTGCGCCGCCACCTCGGCCCGGATCGCGTCGGCGATCGGCGCGCCGTCGAGCACCCGCGCGGTCATCGGGCGTAGTCCACCGATCGCGTCTCCCGGATCACCACGACCTTGATCTGGCCGGGGTACTGCAGCTCGTTCTCGATCTTGCGGGCGATCGACTCGGAGAGCGCGGCCGCCGCATCGTCGTCGATCCGCTCCGGGGTGACCACGACGCGCACCTCGCGGCCGGCCTGGATGACGTTGCTCTTTTCCACCCCTGGGAAGGTGTTGGCGATCTCCTCCAGCCGGGTGAGCCGCTTCACGTACGTCTCGAACGCCTCCCGGCGGGCACCGGGACGGGCTCCACTGATGGCATCGGCCGCCTGCACCAGGACCGATTCCGCGCTCTCGTGGGGGACGTCGTCATGGTGGGCCTGGATGCAGTTGATCACGGCGGCGGTCTCGCCGTATCGCCGCGCCACTTCCACGCCGAGCTCCACGTGGGTGCCCTCGTTGTCGTGGGTCAGCACCTTGCCGACGTCGTGCAGCAGGCCGCCCCGCTTGGCCAGCAGCACGTCGAGGTGCAGCTCCGCCGCCATCATGCCGGCCAGCCAGGCGACTTCCTTGGAGTGATCGTAGATGTTCTGCCCGTAGGAGGTGCGGTACCGCATCCGGCCGATCAGCTTGACCATCTCCGGGTGGAGTCCGTGGATGCCGGTGTCGTAGGCCGCCTGCTCACCCAGCTCCACCAGCTGCCCTTCCAGCTCCTTCTGCGCCTTGGCCACCAGCTCCTCGATCCGTCCCGGATGGATTCTTCCGTCCTGGATCAGGGCCGCGAGCGAGCGCCGCGCCACTTCCCGGCGGATGGGGTCGAAACAGGAGATGATCACGGTATCGGGGGTGTCGTCGATGATGACGTCGACCCCGGTGACGGTCTCGAATGCGCGGATGTTGCGGCCCTCCCGCCCGATGATCCGGCCTTTCATCTCGTCGTTGGGCAGCGTCACCGCCGCGACGGTCGTCTCCGCGGTGTGCTCCGCCGCCAGACGCTGGATGGCGATCGAGATGATCCGGCGGGCCTCCCGGTCGGCGCCCCGCTTGGCCTGCTCCTTGATGTCGCGGGCGAGGGCGGCCGCCTGGCCCCGGGCTTCGTCTTCGACCCGCTGGAGGATCTCGCGCCGGGCGTCCTCCGCCGTGAGCCCGGCGATCCGCTCCAGCTTCTGCCGCTGCTCCAGCGCCAGCCGGTCGGCCTCGCCCTCGCGGGAGCGGAGCGCCTGATCCCGCTGGGCCAGCGTCTCCTCGCGCTTGGTGAGATTGCGCTCCCGAGTGTCGATCTCTTCGACCTTGCGCTCCTGGGCCCTCCCGCGTTCCTCGGCCCGGCGCTCGTGCCGCTCCAGCTCCTCTCGCCGGCGCTGGATCTCGCGGTCGATCTCGTCGCGCAAGGTCAGGGCCTCGATCCGCGCGTCCACCAGCAGCTGAGACTTTCCGGCCTCCGCCTCCCGGCCGGCCTCGTGCCGGATCCGCTCGGCCTCGGCCCGCGCCATGGCGAGCACCCCGGTGGCGGCGCGCCGCTGGCCACGGGCATAGAGCGCCAGCCCGATGAGCCCAAGCAACAGACCGGCAGCCACCCCCGCGAGACCGGACAGGAGGAGGGACGAGGGCATCGAGGAACTCCGCTAGGAGACGGCGGCGCGGCCGCCGCGTTTGGCGGGCGGGAGCAGACGGGCGAACTCGTCCGCCATGGCGGTCAACCGGGTGGCGACTTCACGATCGCCGCGGCGGGCTTGGAAAAGCTCATCGGTGATCGACAGCGCCGCCAGGATGGCGGCCTTGTGGGTCTCCACCGAGGGGAGCGAGTCCCGCACCCGCTTGAGCGCGGCATCGAGATATGCCGCGACCTCCCGGGTGTACTCCGGGGGCAGCTCGGATCGGACCGTATACTCCTCGCCGCCGATGGTGACCCGGACGGCGTTCTTGGCGCTGCTCATGCCGCGTTTCCTCCTCCGTGCTGCTCCAGAAACGAGAGCCGCGCGGCCAGCACCCGGAGGCGCTCCTTGGCGGCATCGATGCGCTGGCGCAGGGCCTGATTCTCCGTCTCCAGCTCGACCACCCGGTGGCGGGCCTCCTTGAGCTCGGCCCCCGCCACCACGCCCCCGCTGGCCTGCGCCTCCTTGAGCTCGGCCTCCGCGCGGAGGCTCCGGCGGCGCCAGCCGGCCAGCTCCTCCGCGATGTTATGGAGGACCTTTTCCAGCTCCGCCAGTGCCGGTATGTCGGGACGGTCGTAGGAGTACGCCACGCTCACCCTCCGCCGCGGGTGGTCCCCGCATCGCGCCGGACCACGCCCAGCTCGCCCGCGAGCGCGGCGAGCAGCCCGGTCTCGACCTCATCCACCTCGGTGTCACGCAGCGTCCGGTCCGGTGCCCGGAACGTGAGCCGGAAGGCGACGCTGCGGGTGCCGGCGGGCAGCTCCGGACCGCGGTAGTCGCTCTCGATGTCCACCCGCTCGAGCAGCGGCCCGCCCGCCTGCCGCAGCAGATCCTCCACCTGGCGCGCGCTGGTGCCCTCCGGCAGCAGCAGGGCGAGCACGCGCTCCGACGAGGGAGTGGTTGGAAGCGACTGGAACGCCGGCGGCCGGCGGGGAGCGGGGTCGATCACCAACTCGAGGCCGAACAGCGGTGCCGCCCAGGGCGGCGCGTCCGCCTCCAGCGGTCCGGCCTGACCCACCACCCGGCCATCCCGGTCCCTGACTACCCAGGCATGATCCTGAACTTGTACCACGGCCCCCGGAACCGCCAGAGCGGCCGCCGCCTCCACACGGCCCTTGAGATCCCAGAGATCGAAGCGCGCCTCCCCGGTGCCGGTCCAGTGCTGCGGCTCGCGCCGGCCGGTGAGGACGGCAGCGAGGCGCCGCTCCTCCCGCGGCCGGCTGCCGGCCGGTGCCGCCACGAATGCCGTGCCGATCTCGAACAGCCGCACGTCCGACACGTGGTTGGCCCAGTTGCCCTCGACCAGCCGCACCAGCCCCGGCAGCAGCCGGCGCCGGAGGTAGGCGTCGTCCGCCGAGAGCGGGTTCAAGAGCCGCACGCTCTCCTCACCGTCGGCCGGGCCCATGGGGAGGGTCACGACCTCGAACAGCCCCTGCTCCACCATTCCGCGGCGCACCTGGTCGACCACCCGCTCCACCCGCGAGTCGGGCAGTCCACCGAGCCGGAAGGGGCGCAGGTCGGAGGGGAAGTTGTCGTACCCATGCAACCGCGCGATCTCTTCGATCAGATCGATTTCCCGCACCAGGTCCGGACGCCACCCCGGTACCTCCACCGCCATCCGCGCGTCCTCCGGCTTGGAAACTACGGTGGCCCCGATGGCGACGAGGTACCGCTCCAGCACCTGCCAGGGCAACTCCACGCCGAGCACTTGGGCCACGCGGGCCGGACGAAGGAAGATCCGCGGCGGGTTGGAGGGCGACGGCCAGAGGTCCAGCGGCGCCTCTGCCAGCTCGCCGCCCGCCGCGGCGAGGATGATCTCCAGGCAGCGCCGCATCGCCTCGACACCGCCCCAGCGATCGATGCCGCGCTCGAAGCGGTAACTCGCCTCGGTGCTCATGCCGAGTGTTCGGCGGGTGGCCCGGGTCCGGGCCGGATTCCAGTACGCACCCTCCAGCAGCACGTCCCGCGTCTGGAGGCCGACCTCGCTCGAGGCCCCGCCCATGAGGCCGGCGAGCCCGATCACTCCCTCCGCGTCGGCGATCGCCACCATGTCCGGCGTCAGAGCACGCCCCTGATCGTCCAGGGTCACCAGGCGCTCGCCCGCGCGCGCCCGCCGGACGATCAGGCTTCCGCCCCGCAGCAGCGCCGCGTCGTAGGCGTGCATCGGCTGGTTCAGCTCGAACATGACGTAGTTGGTGGCGTCCACCACGTTGTTGATCGAGCGCTCTCCCACCGACTCGAGCCGGCGGCGGAGCCACTCGGGCGACGGGCCGACGGTGACGCCGCGGATCAGCGCGGCGTGAAACCGGGGGCAGGAATCGGGATCCTCGATCGTGACCCGGATCTGCCCCACCGAGCCAGTGGCCCCGGCACGCCGGGACGGCGGCACATCGATCGCCTGCGCCCCGGGAATCGGGGGCAGCCGGAACTGGGCCTCGAAGGAGGTCGCGAGCTCCCGCGCCACGCCCTTGTGGCACAGCAGGTCGGGACGGTTGGGGGTCACGTCGACCACCAGGCGGTGGTCGGCGAGGGGGATCGCGTCGAGCAGCGGAGTCCCCGGAGCCGCGTCGGTGGCGAGCTCCCAGATGCCTTCGGCATCATCGGCCAGCCCCAGCTCCGCCAGCGAGCAGAGCATGCCGACGCTGGTGACGCCGCCGATCGCGCGCGCGCCGATCTCCAGCGGTCCCTTCTTGCCCCCGGGCACCGAGGTGCCCACGCGGGCGAACGGATAGAGCTTCCCCGCGGTCACGTTGGAGGCGCCGCAGGCTACCACCTTGGGCTCACCGGTTCCATCGTCGACCCGGGTCAGCCGGACCTTGGTGAACTTGGGGTTGGGATGCGGCGTCACTTCGAGGACGCGCGCGACCACCAGCGACTCGAGCCCCGGGTGTACCGGTTCCACCGCGTCTACGGGCGCGCCGAGCATGGCCAGCCGCTCGCTTACGTCCGTGGGATCGAGGGCGCGCCGAAGGAACGCCTCCAGCCAGCGAAGCGAGAGGTTCATGACGTTTCTCCCCGCCTCGCCACCTGCTGCAGAAATCGCATGTCGCCTTCCAGGAGCAGCCGAATGTCGGGCAGGCGATACCTCAGCATCGCGATGCGATGCGGGCCCATCCCGAACGCCCAGCCGGTGTAGCGCTCCGAGTCGAGGCTGCAGCTCTCCAGCACGGTCGGGTGGACCATCCCGCAGCCGAGGATCTCCATCCAGCCGGTGCCCTTGCACGCCGGGCAGCCGCTGCCGTGGCAGAGCTGGCACTCCACGTCCATCTCAGCCGACGGCTCGGTGAACGGGAAGAAGGACGGGCGGAAGCGCGTCCTGGTGGTGGCCGAGAAGAAGCTCCTGGCGAAATGGATCAGCGTGGCCTTGAGGTCGACGAACGAGATTCCCTCGTCCACGGCGAGTCCCTCGATCTGGGAGAACGCGGGCGAGTGCGACGCGTCGAATGCGTCGTTGCGGTAGACCATGCCGGGAATGACCACCCGTACCGGCGGTGGCGACGCCAGCAGCGTCCGGATTTGCACCGGCGAAGTGTGCGTGCGGAGCAGCAGGCGGCCATCGGGCTCGCCCTCGACCGGCGGCGCGTCGAGATACAGCGTGTCGTGCATGTCCATCGCCGGATGGTCGGGCGGGAAGTTGAGCGCGAGGAAGTTGTACCACTCGGTCTCGACTTCCGGTCCGATGGCCACGGTGAACCCGATCCCCCGGAAGATCTCCACGATCTCGTCCACCACCTGGGTGACCGGGTGGGAGGCGCCGACCCAGCGGGACCGGCCGGGCATGGTGAGATCGAGTCCCGCGGTTTCGCGCCGGTGACGCTCGGCCTCCACGGTCGCCCGCCGCTGGGCGAAGGCGGTCTCGAACCGGACCTTGAGCTGGTTGACCGCCGCACCGAACCGCTTCCTCTCGTCGATGGGGAGCGTGGCCAGGCGCTTGAGCGCGGCCGTCAGGATGCCGCTCTTCCGGCCCAGGACGGCCACCGCCTCGGCTTCAAGCGCTTCGGGGCCGAGCCTGGGGACGGCCTCGAGGCGCGGCAGGAGCGCGTCGAGATCGGCATACCCGGTGGTCATGGATGCGGGACTCACGGACATGGGGACCTGTGCGTGAATGGGGCCGCCCGCCGAGCGCGAACGGCCCCATCCGGGCGACAACGGCGGCGGGCCGGCGGCCGCCCTATGGTCGATGATGCCTACTGGTTGTTCTTCGCCACGTCGGCCAGCCGGCCGAACGCGTCGATGTCTCGCACCGCGAGGTCGGCGAGCACCTTCCGGTTGATCTCCACGCCACCCTTCTTCAATCCGGCCATCAGCCGGCTGTAGCTCAGGCCATGGAGCCGGGCCGCGGCATTGATCCGGGTGATCCAGAGCGCGCGGAATTCGCCCTTCTTCTTGCGCCGGTCGCGGTAGGCGTACCGCATGGCGCGCTCGGCCGTTTCCTTGGCCGCCTTGTAGAGCTTGCTCCGGCCGCCGCGGGCACCCTTCGCGGCCTCCATGATCTTCTTCTTGCGGGCGTGGTGCGCGACGCCGTTCTTGACGCGAGGCATTGGTCGCTCCTTACGCCTGGAGGAGGCGGCTGACGCGGGGGAAGTCGGCCGAGCTCACCAGATCGCCCTTCTTGAGCCGGTTCTTCCGCTTGCGCGTCTTCTTGGTCAGGATGTGGGTGTGGTTCGCGTGCCAGCGCTTGAGCTTGCCCGTACCGGTCTTCTTGAAGCGCTTCATGGCGGCACGCTTGGTTTTTTGCTTTGGCATTGCTGCTCCGTTTGAGAGGGCGTAGGGCGGTAACGGCGGTAAGGGCGGTCAGGCCCACCGGTCCACCATATGAACCCCCGCCGCCTGCCGCTCCTACCTTCCCGTCCTTACCGCCTTACCGCCTTTACCGCCCTTCCCGTCCTACTTCGGCGCGATGACCATCGTCATGTTACGGCCTTCCAGCTTGGCGTCGGACTCGATCTTGCCGACATCGGCCAGGCTTGCCGCCACCCGGTCCAGCACCGCCCGTCCCAGATCGAGATGGGCGATCTGCCGGCCGCGGAACATCATGGTGACCTTGACCTTGTTGCCATCACCCAGAAACTCCCGCGCGTGGCGGGTCTTGAAGTCGAAATCGTGGTCATCGATTCCGGGCCGGTACTTCACTTCCTTGAGCAGGATGATGTGCTGCTTCTTCTTGGCCGCGCGCGCCGCCTTGGCTTCCTCGAACTTGTACTTCCCGTAGTCCATGATCTTGACGACGGGAGGCCGAGCGGTTGGCGCCACCTCCACGAGATCCAACCCGCGCTCCTGGGCGGCGGCCAACGCCTCCTCGATCGGCAGGACTCCCAGCTGTTCGCCCGTGGCCGTGATGACGCGGACCGGGCTGATACGGATCATGCGGTTGACGCGGGTTCGCTTGTCGCGTTCGTTCGTGGACAGTGGGCGTGCCTCCAACCAGTAAAAGAGAACGGGCACCCTCGAAACCTTCCGGGTGCCCGCGATGCCCAGCGCCGCCAGGGCCGCTGCTCGGCCGATCGGCTGGGATTGCCAGGACCCGGTTGCGCTGCGGCACCGGGGCCGGCAGGCTGAGGGTGGGGGAGCTGGAGTCCCCACTTGTACAGGCCGGGCAAAGTACCCGGGAACCAGGGTCATGTCAACCGCGTAAATCGATCCCCGGCACCACGCCAGATGCCACCGTGCCTCCCGGCATGGTCGCGGAAAGCACGACCCCTTTTCCCTCGGCGACCGGGACTCCCGACGCGATGGTGGGGTCGTGCTCGAAGATCAGCCGCCAGCCGCCGGCCACCGCCTCCTGCAGCAGCCGCCGCTTGCTCTCGAGCGTCCGCAGCGGCTCCAGGTCGTAGCCCATGATCCACGGCAGCGGCAGGTGGGCGACGGTCGGGATCAGGTCGGCCAGGAACACGGCCGTCTCCCCGCCGTCTCGCAGCACCACCGATTGGTGGAAGGGGACGTGCCCCGGCGTGAGCCGGACGGAGATTCCGGGCAGCACCTCGCCTTCCCCTTCCAGCAGCTTCCACCGTCCAGCCGCGGCGATCGGCTCGAAGTTGGCCGGGAGATAGCTCGCCCGGGTGCGCTCGTTGGTGTGGCTGGCGAACTCGAGCTCGCCCCGCTGCACCAGGTAGGTGGCGTTGGGAAAGGTTGGACGGACGTGGCGGCGGGGATCGTCCTCCAGGTCAGGATCCATGGTGGTGTTCCCGCCGGCGTGATCGAAGTGCAGGTGGGTATTGATCACCCAGCGGACGTCGGAGGGGAGGAATCCTACCGAGGCGAGGGCGTCTTCCAGCTGGGTGGCGCCCTCCAGACCTTGATTCTCGACGCCGTAAACGTCCAGGAACTTCGCCGGCTCCTTGTTCCCGAGGCCGGTGTCGATCAGCACCAGACCGTCGGCGTGCTCCACCAGCAGGCAGCGTAGGGCCAGGGGGATCCGGTTCCGCTCGTCCGGCGGGACCCGTGTCATCCAGAGGGTGCGCGGCACCACGCCGAACATCGCCCCACCGTCCAGCCGCTGGAGGCCGCCCTCCAGGGTGTGGCAGCGGAGAGCGCCGATCTGAAAGGTCTGCGCGAGGCTCATGGGCGGAGAATCTAATCCGGCCCGGTCTGCTGGCCATGGCGGAAGGAGTGCTCGACCGAGAAGTAGAGCAGCAGGTCGGTGGTGTGCCCGCCGTCCGCGAACACGATCGGAATCCCCACGCCAGGCACGATCTGGGTCCCGCCGAAGTTGAGGGCGAAGCGGATGCCGGGACTCAGCGTGGAGCTCGCCTCATGGGTGACGCCCCCGGCGGGGGCGATCGTGCCGGACCACGCCTGCACGAACTCAAGCATCAGGTTGACCGGCCGGGTGACCGGGCCGATGACGCTGCCACCGACGCTGTAGCTGGTCACTGTGCGGTCGGTCGGCGCGGCGGCCGCCTCGTCCCGCACCCGGGCGAGAAGCTGCATTCCCGCGTTCAGATGCGCCGCCAGCGAGGGGCCGACCCGCAGGCTCACCGGAAGGTTGAACTGCCCGCCGAGGGTGCCGGCGCCCAATCCCTTGGCTTCGCTTCCGGTGGGCAGAATCAGGGAGAGCCGGGGAGCGACCGCCACCCGTTCGCTGCTCCGAAGCTGGAGCCGGTAGTTCAGCAGGAGATCGCCGAACCCATCCGGCGCGTCACCCTGCTGGATCTGGAAGGGTATGGTGTAGCTCAGCTGATGCCGCTGTCCGCGGAACGGCCATTCCTGGGTGAAGCCCGCCACCACATCCCGCCGCCCGGGGCCGGTGAGGGTCACGCTGCTGATGTGCTGGACGACGCCGGCCTCCTGGTTATACGCCTCCTCGATCAGAAATGAGTTATCCTCGATCGCCGCCTCGGGGAGCTGGCTCTGTGCCCGGAGTGATCCGGAGCCAAGCGCCATCAGCGCGAGAGCCAGGGCCGCCCGCATCAGCGCCCGTTGCCTCTGCTCGGCGACATTCAGAATAGGGGAAGTGACGGGGCCGCTTGCGTCGCCCGGCGGCGGCCCATCCGCCGCGCCTGCACGCCCTCCAGGTCCTGCAGCGTACGCACCCCCTCCTCCCGGGCGAGACGAAGCAGCCGGGCCAACACCTCGGCGGTGACCAGGGCGTCGCCCGCGGCGCGGTGGCGCGCCTCGTTCTCCAGCCCGAAGTAGTGGGTGAGGCTGTCCAGGCCGCAGGAGCGCACCATGCCCCTGAGGAGGCGCCGCGCGAGCCGGACCGTGCAGAGCCGGGGGCCGTCCAGCGCGAGATCGCGGGACCGGCGCACTTCGGCGCTCACGAAGCCCCAGTCGAAGGTGGCGTTGTGGGCCACGAAGATGCGGCCGGCGAGCGCCGCGAGCACCTGGTCGGCCACCTGGGCGAAGTCCGGGGCGTCGCGGACCATCTCGTTGCTGATGTTGGTGATGGCGCAGATGGCCGGAGGAATCGGCCGGCCGGGGTTCACCAGCGAATCGAACACCACCTCCCGCCGGTTCCCCTGGACCACGACCACCGCGATCTCGGTGATCCGGTCGCTCGCGCGGGACCGCATCCCGGTGGTCTCGACGTCCACGACGGCAAAGGCGCAGTCGTCGAGCGTCGGGGAGCCCTGCGCCTCGGGTAGCAGACTCCATCGGCCATCCGCGAGCTGGCGCACCCGTGGATCCGCCCCCAGCAGCGCGACCGCGATGCGGTCGCAGACGGCCTCCTGGGCTCCGGCGAGACCCAGCACCCGATGACAGAGCGTGGCCGCCGCTCTGGGCCCTTCCCGCAGCACCAGCAGCACCCGCTCGACCAGCGTGCTCTCCGGGTGAACCGAGAGGCCCGTCACACCGCCCCGCGCGCGAGTGGGAGGGACATGCAGCGGGGCCCACCACCACCCCGGGCCAGCTCGGTGCCCTCGATGGTGATGGCGGTGCGGTGCTTGGCGTCGGTCCAGTCGTCAAAGGCGAGGAAATTGACCGCGGGCACCACTCGGAAGCCGGCCTTCTGCAGCTCGCAGAGGGTGGCGTCGTTTCGGCGGTAGCTCACGACGGTGCCGGGACGTACTGCCAGGAAGTTGCAGGCGGAGCTCCACTGCTCCCGCTCCTGGCTGATCCGGTGCTCTCCGCCCGCGAACACCGGCTCGAGCGGCAGCGCCACCTCGCGCAGAGCGGTGAAGAAGTCGGGCATCTCCCGCACCCCTTCCTGTCCCTTCCTCCGGTGCAGCACCGCCCGCCGCTCCGGGCCGACGAAGAAGGGCGGCGACACTACGCAGAGCTCCCGGTCGACGTGGGTGAAGACCATGTCCAGGTGGATCGCGGTCGGGGCCCGGGGCATGACCACGACGACGATGTCGGTGACTTCACCCTGGCCGAACACGGCCTCGCACAGTTCGTCGAGCGCCGCCGGGGAGGTGCGCTCACTGAAGCCGAGTACCAGGAGGTCGGGACGCAGGTAGTGGACGTCTCCGCCCTCCAAGGTGTAGTTGCTGCGACGCTCCTCGGACCCGTCGTACAGCAGACCGGCGTTGGCCAGCTCGGGGTGGAAGCGGAAGAGGGCCTTGATCAGCAGCTCTTCGGTCCAGCGCACCCCGTGACGCATCGAGCCGACCACGGCGTGCCGGCCGAGCACCATGCCGATGTCGCGGGGGAAGAAGAGGTTGGGCAGTGGAGGAAAGGCGAACCCCTCCTCGTTGAGCGCTCGGGCGAAGGGACCGACTTCCTCCCGGGTGCCTTCGATCAGCATCTCGACGATTTGCGCCGGCGGCAGGATGCCCAGCCGCTGGGCCAGCTCGTCCGAGGGAAACACATCCATCGTCTTGCTGATCAGGAAATCCCGCGCCTCGGGCTCCGCCAGGATCTCGGCCAGCAGGTCCCGCACCTGGAACACCCGCGCGAAGCGGCGCAGCACCGAGACGAACTGGCGGTGCTCCCGCTGGGCGATCTCCAGGTCGATGATGTCGTCGTACAGGTAATCTTCGCGGTTCCCCGGCGTCACCGCCTCCAGCTCCCGGCCGGGCGTGTGCACCAGGACCGTCTGGAGCTGACCGATTTCAGAGGTGACGTTGACGGGCATAGGAGAAAGTATCGGGTCCGCCGCGCGCGGGGCTAGGGGGTTACCCTGTCGGCGACCCCATATCGTCACACCACCCCCTCACTCCTTCCGGTACCCCGCCCCCCGTATCACCCGTCCGGGCAGCGCATCCGTTGGCTTCGCGTCCGCTATCACCGGCACGCCATTCACCAGGACCCAATCCATGCCCTCAGAGAGCTGGTTGGGCCGCGCAAAAGTGGCGAGATCGCGGACCTTGGCGGGATCGAACACCACCACGTCGGCCCACATGCCGGTCTTGAGCACGCCCCGATCACCCAGGCGCATGCGTTGCGCCGGCAGCGAAGTGAACTTCCGGATCGCGTCCTCCAGCGTCAGCCGGTGCTCTTCCCGGACGTATTTCCGCAGAATCCTGGGGAAGGTCCCATAGGCCCGCGGGTGCGGGTGCTCCTGCCCCAGGATGCCGTCCGGCGCGGTGCCCTGCGAGTCGTTGTTGATCGAGACCCAGGGCTGGCGTAGGGCCAGCACGATGTCCGGCTCCGACATGCCGAAGACTGCGACGCTGGTATATGCCTTGTCCTCGATCAGGAGATCGAAGATCGTCTCGATCGGATCGGTCTTCCTCAGGCTGGCCACCTGCGCCAGGGTCTTCCCCTGATAGGAGACCAGCGCCGGGTTCTGCACCGCGCCGATCAACACCGCCTCCGCACCCGGAATCTCCTGCCATTCGTTGTCCCACCCCTTGCCGGGCGCGAGCATCTCCCGATGGATCCGGCGCCGAAGCGCCGGGTCACGCAGCCGCTCGATCATCCGCGCGTCGCCACCGTCGTGGGCCCAGGGCGGCACGAACGCCGACATGGAGTTGAACCACGCCGGATAGGCGTAGGTGTCGGCGGCGATGTCCACGCCCGCGCGCCGGGCGGAGTCGATCTTGGCCACCGCCTCCGGCATGCGTCCCCAATTCCGCCGGCCGGCCACCTTGAGATGCCAGATCTCGACCGGGATATCGGCTTCCCGCCCGATCCGGATCGCCTCGTCCAGCGCCGGCCCGATCTCGTTCTCCTCCGACCGCATGTGGGTGGCGTACATGCCCCCCAGCTTCGAGGCCTCCGCCGCGAGCGCGATCAGCTCCTCCGTCTTGGCGTACGGCGCGGGCGGATACTGCAACGCGGTGGAGACGCCTACGGCACCGTCCCGCATCCCGTCCCGTACCAGCGCCTTCATCCGCTCCAGCTCCTCGGCGGTGGGCGTACGGTCGCCGTCACCCAGCACCACCCGGCGCACCTGGGTGGCCCCGATGTAGCTCGCCAGGTTGATCCCCATGCCCTGCCGCTCGAGCCGGGCAAAGTACTCGCCCAACGTGCGCCAGTTGGGCGTGAGCTTCAGATGATCGTAGTACGCCTGATCGGCGGCGATGACCGAGTCGCTCAGCGGCCCCGCCGAGCCGCCCTCGCCGGTGATCTCGGTGGTGATGCCCTGAAAGATCTTCGAAGGCAGGTGCGGGTTCACCAGAATGGTGAGCTCCGACTGTCCCAGCATGTCGATGAACCCCGGTGCCACGACCCGACCGGCCGCATCGATGATCTGCTTCGCAGTAGCATCGTGCAGCCGCCCGATGACTGCGATCTTCCCGTCCCGAATCCCCACATCGCCCGCGTACCAGGGCGACCCGGTCCCATCGATGATCCGGCCGTGGCGGATCAGCACGTCGTACGACTGCTGCTGCCCCGTCAGAAGTCCCGGAGCGCACAGCAGAGCCAGGCCGATGGCAAGGGATCGCATCGATGCTCCTGTCGAGAGGGGAGACGGTAAGGGCGGTAAGGGCGGAAAGGGCGGAAAGGGCGGCAACGAGGTGGAGAACTCCAAGCCCTGCACTTACGAACCTTCCCGCCCTTACCGCCCTCCCGCCCTACCGATTCGCCAGCGCGTAGCTCAGCGTCTCCAGCTCGAGCGCGAGATTGACCGTCTTCACCAGCACATCATCCGGCACCACCAACTGCACCGGGGCGAAGTTGAGGATCGACTTGAGACCGAGCGCCACCAGCCGGTCGGTGACGGGCTGCGCCGCCTCGGCCGGCGTCACCAGCACGGCCATGTCGAAGGGATGGCGGGCGAACTCCTTCTCCAGCGTTGCCACGTCGAGCACCGTGAGCCCGTTCCACTGCCGTCCGATCTTGGCGGGATCGCTGTCGAAGATGGCGACGATGTCGAAACCCCGCTGCCGGAAGCCACGGTATTGCACCAGCGCGCTGCCGATCTTCCCTGCCCCGATCATGGCGACCTGATAGCGCCGCTTGAGCCCGAGTATCTCCCGCAGGCGGTCGGCCAGCTCGGGCACCGGATACCCCAGTCCTCGCTTGCCGAAGGAGCCGAAGAATGAGAGGTCCTTCCGCACTTGCGCCGACGTGGTGCCGCCCCGCGACGCCAACGCTCCCGAGCTCACCGTGGCGATCCCCTGGCCCTCGAACTCCTCGAGGAACCGCAGGTAGAGCGAGAGTCGGCGGACCGTCGAGTCGGCGACCTTACGCATGTGTCGTATTTTTGTGAAACATTTCACAAACCTACCGCGCCGTCCATCCCGCGTCAACGAGCGCACGCAGCAGCCCGGCGAATTCGCCGGGCGAGAGCACCTCCGGCCGGACATCGCCGCGCAGCCCCGCCGTCGCCAGCACCCCGCTCACCCGCGCGGCCTCCCAGCCGGTGAGCTCCCGCAGTCCACGGAGCAGCTGTTTTCGGCGGAAGCCGAAGATGCCCACCACCAGACGGCGGAAGAGCGCCTGCTCCCGCGGGACGATTAGTGGATCGGGCAGCGGCGTCAGCCGAAGCACCGCGGAGTCGACCTTGGGACGGGGAGCGAAGGCGCCGGCCGGGACGGTGAACAGCCGCTCCGCTCTCGCGACGGCCTGCACCCCGACGCTCAGCGCGCCGTACGCCCCCGTGCCGGCATCAGCCGTCACCCGCTCCGCCACCTCTTTCTGCACCAGGAAGACGATGCGCCCGGGGGGCGGTGGCTCCAGCGCCTTGTCGATGAGGGGCGAGGTGATGTTGTAGGGGATGTTGCCGGCAACCAGAAACCGTGGGCCCGTCAGCTCGTGCCAGTCGGCCTCGAGCGCATCGGCCTCGATGATCTCCACCCGGGGGAAGCGCGCGCGAAGGGACGGGACGAGGCTGGAATCCTTCTCGATCGCCAGCAACCGGCCGGCCCGCTCGGCCAGCATCGCCGTGAGTCCACCCGGGCCGGGCCCGATCTCGAGCACCGTGTCCTCCGGCCCGGGCTGGAGTGCGTCGACGATCCGGGCGAGCAGTCGCGGGTCGGAGAGAAAGTGCTGCCCCAGGCGGCGCTTGGCCCGGGGCACCGTCAGATCCGGAGGACCAGCAGCGTCCGATCGTCCACCGGCCGCGCGCCGAACGCCTCCGCCTCCGCCAGCACGGCGTGCACGATCTCCTCCACCGGCTCGGCTCGGTGGGCGCACACCGCTGTCAGCAGCCGCTCCGAGCCGAACGGCTCGCCCGCCTCATTCCGCGCATCGACCAGGCCGTCGGTCCACAGTACCAGGAGATCGGTCCCGACGCGCCACGGCACCTGTCGGCGCTTGATGCTCCCTGCCGTGGCCAGACCCAACGGTGGCGCCGTTGCCTCCAGGCGTTCCGGCTCGCCGAACCGCGGGATCCGGAACGCGTACGGGTGTCCCGCGCTGGCGTAGTCGAGGCGGCCGGTGAGCGGATCGAGCACGCCGTAGAACACACTGAAGTACATCTCCGTCGTGGCGAGCTCGGTGTCGAGGCTCTCCAGCAATGCCGTGAGCGTCTCGTCCGGCGTGACCGACGCCGCCGCATGAATCCCCGCAGCCGCCATCACCAGTGCCATGATCAATGCCGCCGAGAAGCCGTGGGAGGCCACGTCTCCCAGCATGACACCCACCCGGCCCCGGCCCAGGCGCGCGAAGGTATAAAAATCGCCGCCCACCGAGTCGGCCGGTAAGCAGCGTGCCGCCACCTGCGCGTCCCCCTGCAGCACCGCGGGAGACGGGAGCAGCTTGAGCTGGAGATCATGCGCCAGCTCCAGCTCGCGGTGAAGCCGCTGCTGCCGGACGTCGCTCTCGACCAGCCGGGCGTTCTCCACGGCGGCGCCGATCTGGTTGGCGACCGCCGTCACCAGCTTCCGGTCGCTCAGGGTGAAGCGGTCGCCGCCGATGCGGTCGGTCAGGTTGATCACGCCCACGCAGCGGAGTGGCGCGCCCGGCGCGCCATAACAGATCGGCACGCTCAGAAACGCCTGGCCCCGATAGCCGCGATCTTCGTCGCACTCCCCGGGAGACGGATACGATCTGCTGGAGTCGGCGGCCACCACCCGGCGCTCCCGGTACACCCGGGCGGCCACCGAGCACTCGTCGTCCACCGGGACCGGCTCGAGTCCCGCCACCCCGAACCCCCGGGCCGCCACCGTGCGGAGCACCTCTGCCGAGGGGTCGTACACCATGATCGAGGCGCGTCTCGCGCCGACCACCGTGCTCACCTCCCGCGCGATGATCTGGGTGGCCTCCTCCAGTCGCACCGTCTGGCCGAGGATCTCGCTGATGGCGTAGAGCAGATCGATCTCTTCGTAGCGGCTGGTGAGCTCCTCGGTGAGAAACGCGCGCTGCCGCTCGTTGTCCAGGAGCGCTCCGACGACGGGGAGGATCCGGCCGCTCACGCCGCTCATCTCCTCCTCGGTGCCGCCGGAGACCTCGAGCCAGTAGCCGTCCACTTCCGCCACCGGATCGAGCCACGCCGCTCCGGCCGGCGTGGACACCAGTCCCGGACCCTTGGGCACCGGTGGCGACCACCCGGGGTCGGCCCCTGCGGCGACGCGCAGCGTGCGCCCGTCGAACCGCCACAGGCGTACCTGTCCCGCCGCGAGCGCGCCGAGGCCGTCGAGGATCAGATCGAGCCGCCCTACGGGCGGCGCAGTATCATGCAGATGGAGTTCCCTTGCTCGTTGAACTGGACCGCGTCGACGAGCTTCCGGATGAGATAGAGGCCCCGACCCCCGGCCTCGTCGATCTGCTCGGGACGGATCGGCTCCGGTACGGCGGACGGATCGAAGCCGGGACCCTCATCGGTGACCACGAGTCGGATGCTGTCGGGCAGGAGCTCGGCCCGCACGTCCACCCACTTCCCGCAATCCTCGCAGTTCCCCCGCATGACGGCGTTGCTGAGCGCCTCGGAGAGCACTACCTGCAGTCGGAACCGGGTGCGCTCCCAGGCGTGCTGGCCGGCCAGACAGTGCCGGGTGACCAGGTCCACCGCTTCCTCGATGCAGGTCACGTCGCTGGGGACCCGCAGCGTCACCAGCGTCGCCACGCCGTCGGTGTCCGGGGTCGGCGAGCGACGGACGGTGAGGCGGAGCGGCGACGGCATATCCCGGCGGGCTAAAAGCTGGCGAGGGCTTGTTGCGGTGTCTCGGCGATGGCGAAGAGGGTGTCGAGCTTGGTCAGCTCGAACAGGGAGCGAAGATCCTCGTTGAGCCCCGAGAGCCGAAGCTCCCCGCCCATCTCGCGGATACGCTTGGAGATCGAGACCAGCGCCCCGAGCCCGGAGGAGTCGATGTAGCCGGTGCGCGAGAAGTCGATCAGGATCCGCCGCTCGCCCTTGTCCAGCGTGCTCTGCACCAGCTCCTTGAGCTCCTGTCGGTTGCCGACGATCAGTTGGCCCTCCACCTGCACCACGGCCACACCGCTCGGGTCCTTCGTCTGGTTGAAGCCCATCAGGCTCTCCATCAGTTCGGGGGGTCGCCCTGGAGCGCGACCATTGCCGCCACCTCGACAATATCGTCGGCGCTGGCCCCGCGCGACAGGTCGGCCATCGGACGTGCGAGCCCCTGCAGCATGGGGCCGATCGCGGTGGCGCCCGCCAGCCGCTGCACCAGCTTGTAGGCGATGTTCCCGGCGTCGAGATCGGGAAAGACCAGGACGTTGGCTCGCCCCGCCAGAGGCGACCCCGGCGCCTTCCGCTCTGCCACCTCCGCCACGAGCGCGGCGTCCGCCTGGATCTCGCCGTCTACCGCGACGTTGGGCGCCAGCTCCCGGAACCGCTGCACGGCGGCGCACACGTGGGCCACCCCCCGTCCTTCCGCACTGCCCCGGGTGCTGTACGAGAGGAACGCGACCCTCGGCGCGTCGCCGACCAGCCGGCCTCGGTCGCGGGCCGCCGCGAGGGCGATCATCGCCAGCTCCTCCGGCGTGGGCTCCGGCACCACCGCGCAGTCGGTGAAGGTCAGCACGGTCTGATCCGGCAGGACCATGTAGAAGGAGGAGCTCACCAGCCGCACTCCCGGCGCCGTTCCGATGGCCCAGAGTGCGGCGCGGATGGTGTCGGCGGTGGGACACACCGCGCCGGCCAGCGCCCCGTCCGCCTCACCGAGCGCCACCAGCGAGGCGCCGAAGTTGAGCGGCATGGCGGCCACGTCCAACGCGTGCACCCCGTCGTGAATGCGGTCCGGCCGGCGCTCCCGCAGATGCTGGGCGATCCGTCCCAGCCGCGGGTCGGTGGCCGGATCGATCCCGTCGCCCCCCAGAACGATCGGCTCCACCACTTTGTCCCGGCTCAGCCGCGCCGCCGCTTCGCGCACGCGCGGATCGGCGCCCTCGCAGAGCACGATCCTGCGCCGTCGGGCGGCGGCCCGCTCCAGCAGCTTTGCGTGGAAGCTCATTCCCGCGACCGTCGGACCAGTGCCGCGGCGACGGCCGGGTGCACCAGGGCGCTCACGTCGCCGCCGAACCGGGAAACCTCCCGGACCAGGCTCGAGCTCAGATACGTGAGGTCGACCGAGGGCACCAGGAAGACCGTCTCGAGCGAGGGATGGAGCTGCCGGTTCATCAGCGCCATCTGGAACTCGTACTCGAAGTCGCTGACCGCGCGGAGGCCCCGGATCACCAGCGTGGCGCCCACCCGTCTGGCATACGCGGCCAGCAGGCCATCGAACGCCTCGAAGCTGACCCGTGGGTCGTCGCCGATGGTGGTCCGCAACAAGGCCAGGCGCTCCTCCACCGAGAACAGCGGCTGTTTCGCCACGTTGATTGCCACGGCCACGATCAGCCGGTCCGCCAGTACCAGGCTCCGGCGGATCAGGTCCTCGTGGCCCTTCGTCGGTGGATCGAAGGAGCCGGGGTAGATGGCGATCCGAGTCATGGCGCGTGGCAGAAGGTGAGGGCGGTGTCTCCGTAGCGCCGGGTGTCGTCGCCGCCGAGCGGCTGGTCGGCCCGATGCTCGACGGAAAGAATGCGCGCGAAGGGAGTTCGGCGGAAGACCGCGACCAGCCGGGCGGCGTCGTCCCGGGTGTACGGCGGATCGGCCAGGGCCAGATCGAATGCCGCCGGCGGCAGCCGCTCGGCGTAGCGCAGGGCGTCGGCCCGGTGGACGGTGGCCCGGCCGTTCACGCCCAGGGCGCGGATGTTGGCCTCCAGCGCCCCCAGGGACATGGGGCTCAGCTCCACGAAATCGGCCGAGGCCGCCCCCCGCGAGAGCGCTTCCAGGCCGAGCGCGCCGCTGCCGGCGTAGAGGTCCAGCACCCGGGCCCCGGGTACGGCGCCGCCGAGAATGCTCATCCACGCCTCGCGCACCCGGTCGGCGGTCGGCCGGACCCGCGGATCCTTCGGCACGGCCAGGCGGCGGCCGCCGAATTCACCCGCGACGATCCTCATGGCCTCCGCGCCGGCCTCACACGCCGTGCGGCGTGAGGGCGCAGAGGCGGGCCTGCAGGGTGGTGGTGCCGTTCCACTCATTGCACTCCAGGCGAAACGCCACGTCGACCAGCCCCTCGCCCAACCAGGGGACCCGGTCGGCCCACTGGAATCCGATGGCCGCCAGCCGCGCCGACCCGTTCTCCAGCACGCCCTTGAGATGGCCGTTGCCCACCCGGGAGCGGCCGGCCAGACGGACACCGCGGACGCCGAACACCGGACTGGAGTTCCCCTGCCCGCAAGGCTCCAGGTGGCGGCACATCCGCTCCAGCTCGCGGGTGGCCTCGTCGAGGCCAATCTCCAGGTCGACCCGCTGCTCGGGACCGAGGTCGTCCGGCCCGAGGCTCTCGCGGGCGATCTCGCCGAACCGCTCGCGAAATGCCTCGAGGTGCTCCCGGCGGATGGTGAGCCCGGCCGCCATCTGGTGCCCACCGTAGCGCTCCAGCAGGTGGCCACAGGAGAGAAGCGCCGCGTGCAGATCGAAGCGTGAGATGCTCCGGCCCGATCCCTTGCCGATGTCGCCATCGAACGCGATCAGGAAGACCGGCCGTCCGTAGCGCTCGACCACGCGGGACGCGACGATCCCGACCACGCCCGGATGCCACCCGTCGCCCGCCAGCACGAAGCTGGCGGCGCGCTCCGGATCGTCCACGCACTCTACCTGCCCCAGCGCCTCGTCCAGCATCCGCTGGTCGAGCGCCTGGCGCTCGAGGTTGAGGCCTTCGAGCTGCTTGGCGAGCTGAAACGACTCGGCCGGGTCGTCCGAGAGCAGCAGGCGCAGACCGTCCACCGCCTCGCCGATCCGGCCGGCGGCGTTGAGCCGGGGACCGAGGATGAATCCTAGGTGTCCCGCCCGGATTTCCTTCCGGCCGAGCCCGCAGGCCTCGATCAGCGCCCGCAATCCCGCCCACCGGGTCTCGGCCAGGAGGCGAAGCCCATGCTTCACCAGCACCCGGTTCTCCCCCACCAGGGGCACGACATCCGCCACGGTGGCGAGGGCCACGAGATCCAGCAGATGGTAGGGATAGTTGGGCGGAAGTCCGATGGCCGGTACCAGCGCCTGGACCAGCTTGAACGCGACACCCGTGCCGCAGAGCGACTGGGCGCCGGAGCGATCGTCCGGCCGCTGGGGATCGACCACCGCCAGCGCCGGCGGCAGATCCTCGCCCGGGAGGTGGTGATCGGTGACGATGACACCGATGCCGGCCGCGCGGGCCGCCCGGACCGTCTCGCCCGCGGTGATGCCGCAATCGCAGGTAATGATCAGCGAGGCGCCCGCCGCCTGCGCCGCCGCCAGCCCGGCCGGGCCGAAGTCATAGCCATCGCGCAGCCGGTGCGGCACGAAAGGATGCGCGTCGGCGCCGGCCGCGCGGAGCGCGCGGGTGAGCACCGCGGTGGCGCACTGGCCGTCGACGTCGTAATCGCCATGGACCAGGATCGTTCCGTGGGCCCGGACCGTGGCCGCGATGGCGTCCACCGCCTCCGCCATGCCGGCCAGGGCCGACGGGTCGGAGAGATCGGTGATCGGGGGCCGGAGATAGCTCCGCGCCGCCTCTTCGCTGCCGTATCCCCGCTGCAGCAGCAGCGCCGCCAGTGCGGGCGGCAGGTTCAGTCGCTGGGCCAGCGACGCCACGGCCGCGGCCTCGGGCCGGGGCGCCACCACCCACCGCAGCAGCGGCGCCGGAAAGACGCTCACCATGACAATCTGGCGCCGGCGGGCGGCATCACGCGGTCCCCACGCCTTCCTGAGGATACAGAATCGCGCCGCAGCCTTCGCAGCCGTCGACGATCGCGCCGCTCTTGATCTGACTCCGCCGATTGAGTGGGATCGCGGTATGGCACGCACCGCAGGTCCCGCCGACCAGCGGCACCACCACGTCGGCGGCGCGGGAGCGGCGAAGCCGGTCGTAGCGAGTCCGGAGCGGCTTGTCGAGTTGGGAGGCGCTCGCCTCACGCTCCCGGAGCGCCGCCTCCCGCTCGCGACCCAGCGCGGCCCGGCGGTCCTCCAGGCGGTCCCGCTCGGGCTGCTGTTCGGCGATCACCGCCTCGACCTTCCGTTCCTCTTCGGCGACCTTGCTCTGAAGCATGCCCACCGCCTCGGCGCTCCGCACCCACTCGTTCTCCTCTTTGTGCATGACGGTGCGCGCCAGCTCGAGCTCGGCCATCAGGGTGGAGGCCTCCTTGGGATTGCGCACGTGCTCCAGCCGCTGCTGCCGGCGCTCCTGCAGCACGCGGAAGCTCTCGACCCGGGCCTCCAGCTCGTCCCGGCGGCGCGCGCCCTCGGCGGCGGCGCGGTGCGCGGCATCCAGCAGGTCGCGGGCACGTTGGAGTGTCTGATCCAGTCCGCTGCCCTCGGCCTCGAGCATCCGCATTCGTGCCTCCACCTCCTCCACCGCCCCGTCTTTGGTTTGCAGGTCGAGCAGCTTGACCAGGTCAGCGTGCATCGATATCGCCTCTCCGAATCGGCCGTTTCAACATCTCCTCCGGGAATCGGGAAGTGAGCTCCTGGGTGAGACGGCTCCGCTCCTGGATCAGCGCATCGAAGTCGGACGCCGCCAGGCCCGCGGCCTGCTCCCGCAGTTTCCGAGTCAGCGCGTTGAGCTTCCGCACCAGCGGGCGTGCCTCCAGGGTCCGGCAGGCGTCCACGTACGTCCGGTCGGGATCGGGGGCACCGTACTTGGGCTCGATGCTGTCGAGCCACGCCCAGGCCTGACGCGCCGGCGGCGAAAGTTGCTCCAAGAATAGGCCCGACCCGACGTTTTCGGGACTGCGCTGGAGCGACTCGTAGACTTCCCGCAACTCCGGCGTCTCGAACCATTCGGGTGGCACTTCCGCGGCCGCCCGCGTCAGCCACTCCCGGTCCTTGATCAGCACCCGGAGCAGGTCGCGCTCGGCCGAGCTGACGCGCCGCCGCGCCGGGGAGCGCCCGGTGCGCTCTACCCGGTCACCGGGCCGGGTGCCCGCCGCCGGCGGATTGACGGCCGGTCGTGCCGCGACCTGCTGGAGCAGCACCTCCCGGCTCACGCCGGTCCGCTCGGAAACCATCTTGAGGTAGAGATCGCGGCTGATCGGATCCGCGGTGGCCCGGATGGTGGGCAGCAGGCGGTCGAGCGCATCTCGCTGATGATCGACGCCTTCGAACCAGCCTTTCCGCTCGAGCAGCTGGATCTTCCGTTCCAGCAGATCGACGGCGTCGGTCAGGATCGGCTCCAGCGCCGCGGTGCCGCCCGTTCGCACCAGCGTGTCGGGATCTTCGCCCGGCGGCAGCGTGGCCACCCGCACCCGCATACCGTGTCGCAAAAGCTCGTCGCCGGCCCGAAAGGTGGCCCGGAGCCCGGCCTGATCGCTGTCGTAGAGCAGAATCGCGGCGGGGGCGAACCGCTTGAGCAGCGCCCCCTGATCGGGCGTGAGCGCGGTGCCCAGCGGAGCCACCACGTGCTCGATCCCCGCAAGCAGAAGCCGGAGGACATCGAAATAACCCTCGACCAGGATGACGGTCTCCTCCTTCCGGATCGCTCCCTTGGCCTGGTGCAGATTGTAGAGCTGCTTCCCCTTGTGAAAGACCGCGTTCTCGGGCGAGTTGAGGTACTTGGGCTCGCCCGGGCCAAGCAGGCGCCCGCCGAATCCGGCGACCCGTCCGCGAAGATCGTGAATCGGGAAGAGCAGCCGGCCGCGGAACCGCGCCACGATCGAGCCGTCGTCCCGCCGGGCCGCGAGCCCGGCCTCCAGCAGCACCGGCTCCTCCAAGCCGAGCTCGGTCATGGCGTCGAGAAACGGCTTGCCGGCGGAGGCAAAGCCCAGACCGTAGAGCGCGGCGGTCTCCAGGGGGATCTCCCGGCTGACCAGGTACTCGCGCGCGATCTTGGCATCGCTGGACTCGAGCAGGCGGCGCATGTACCAGTCCTGCGCCACGGCCACGGCGCTGAAGAGCGGCTCCAGCGGGTCGGGACCCGCCCGGGCCGTGCGCTCGGGAACGACGATGCCGCTGCGCCGCGCCACTTCGCGCACCGCGCTCGGGTAATCCATGCCGAACCGCTTCATCAGCCAGGAGAAGACGTCGCCCGACTCGTGGCAGACGAAGCAGTAGTAGCGGCCCTTCTTGGGAATGACGGAGAAGTTCCGGTGAGTGCCCCCGTGGAAGGGACAGGGTCCGCGGTAGTCCGCGCCGGTGCGCTTGAGCTCCACGCTTTCCCCGATCATGCCGACCAGGTCCGCGCTGTCACGCACCTGCTCCACGATCTCGTCGGGAATCATGCTCACGCGGAGAACTCCACGATGGTGACCCCGGTGCCGCCCTGATTGCGCGGCGCGAAAGCGTAGTGCGCCACCCGCCGGTCGCCGGAGACCACCCGCCGCACCCGCTCGCGTACCACCCCGGTGCCCATGCCGTGAATGATCCGGAGGTACGGCTGCTCGGCCAGCACCGCGGCATCGACCGCGGCCACGGTCGCCATCTCGGCTTCGTCGCCAGTCATGCCGCGGAGATCGATCTCCAGATTTGTCGGGTCGGCGGCGGGAGGCTCGGGCGCGTGGACGGTCCCGACGCGCTTCCCCTCCGGCGGCAGCAGGACGAGTGTCTTCCGGTCCACCACCATGCGCATCGCACCGACCGCGACGACCACGCGTCCGTCCCCGCGGAGCTCGAGGACCTCGCCCACGGAGCCGGCCGGAATACGGACCCGGGCACCGACCTCGAGCCGGTCCTCGGCGCCGCCGGCCACCTGCTCCGCCGGCTGCTCCAGCGCGGAGAGCTGCTCGCCTTCGGCCTTGATCCCCTCCTCGACCTGGCGTCGCGCCTCCCGCGCGGCGGCCTCGTCGGCGGCGGCTCGCGCGGTGCCCAGCGCCTGCTCGACCCGCTGCCGAGCCTCGAGGAGGAAGCTCCGGGCCTGCTGCCGACCCACCCGCTCGGCCTCCTTCTCCCGGCGCTTGAGCTCGGCGTCCCGGGCTTCCTGGGAGTCGGCCTGGAGCGAGAGCCGGGCCTCGAGCGCGTCCAGGTCCACCGTGCGTTCCGCCAGCTCCGTTTGCGCCGTGCGGAGCTCCCGCTCGCGCTCCTCCACGGCGGCGAGCAGTGCGTCCAGGCTCCGTTCGGCGTCGGGCACCCGCGCCTCAGCGTCGGCCAGGATCTCGGGCGGGACGCCGAGCCGGCGGGCGATGGCCAGTCCATAGGAGCGGCCCGGCACACCCTTCAGAAAGCGATAGGTCGGAGTGAGCGTGGCGGCGTCGAACTGGAGGGACGAGTTCACCACACCAGGCATGCGGCTGGCGAGGTCCTTGAGCGAGCCGAGGTGGGTGGTGGCCAGGGTGAGCGCGCCACGGCCGGTGAGCGAGACCAGCGCGGCCGCAGCCAGCGCGGAGCCCTCCGCGGGATCGGTGCCGCTCCCGATCTCGTCCAGCAGCACCAGTGTCGCCCCATCCGACTCCTCCAGGATCCGCCGCAGCATCCGTACGTGGGCGCTGAAGGTCGAGAGGCTGGCGGCGATCGACTGCCGGTCGCCGATATCGGCGAAGAAGCGCCGGAAGATGGGGAGCCGGCTGCCGGGCCCGACGGGGGGAACGATCCCGCTCTGCGCTAGCGCGGCCGCCAGCCCTACCGCCTTGAGCAGCACGGTCTTTCCGCCGGTGTTCGGGCCGCTGATGAGCAGCGTCCGTTCCTCCGCGGCCATCTCCAGATCGAACGGCACTACCGGCTCGCCGCCGGCCAGCAGCAATGGATGCCGGCCCCGCACCACGAGGAGCGGTGCCGGCGCGGGCGCCACCTCCGGCACCTCGCCTTCGACGGCGACGGCGTACCGGGCCCGTGCCACCAGATCGTCCACCGCGACGCACATCTCGACCAGGTCGCGCAGCACGGGCACCTCCGGCCGCACCAGATCGGTGAGCTCCCGCAGCACCCGGAGCGTCTCCCGCTCCTCCTCCACCTGCGCGGCCCGGAAGGCGTTGCCCAGCTCGATTGACTCGGACGGCTCGATGAAGAGCGTTCCGGCGCTCCCCGACTCGTCATGCACGATGCCGGCGGGCCGGCTCCGGGAATCCCGGCGCACCGGGATGACGTAGCGGCCGCCGCGGAGGGTGACCGAGCCTTCGCTCGGAGCGGCGTTGGCGTCGATGCCTCGAAGCAGCGATTCGAGCTTGCGCAACAGCCGTTGCCGGGCGGCGTGGACCTCCCGGCGCGCCGCCGCGAGCCGCGGACTCGCCGAGTCCAGCAGGTTGCCGTCGGGATCGAGCGATTGCTCCAGCCGGCGCTCGATTCCCTTGCCGGGGAGTGGCCGGGCCAGCCCGGCTGCCAGCGGCGCGGCCTCGGCCACCCGGCGGAGGTCGGCTTCCACCAGGCGGGCGGCCACGAGCACCCGGTGGAGCGCGGCCAGCTCGACGCCGTCCAGCACGCTGCCCTCGATCCTGAGCCGCGCGACCGCGCGCCCCACGTCCGGGATCGGCTCGGCCAGCAGCGCATCGCCGCGCCGGAGGAGCCCGGCCACCTCGCCCACGCGTGCCAGCTCCCCAGCGATCCAGGCGGCGTCAGCGTTGGGCCGGCGCTCGCGGAGCCGAGCCGCGCCCAGGGGCCCGACGGCGTGGCCGGCTACGAGGTCGACGACCTGGGCGAACTCGATGGTTTCGAGCGCATCGGCGCTGTCGGCTGGGGGCCAAGACGACGGGGTGCCGCCCCGCGACTGGGCCGACACCCCGGAGGGAGAAACCGACTCTGCCTGCGCCATCAGCCTGCCTGCAGCTCCTCGCGGACGATCTGGTTGATCAGCTTGCCTTCGGCCCGGCCCTTGAATCTGGGAAGCACCTGGCCCATCACCTTGCCGACATCGCGGGCACCGGCAGAGATCACCTCGCGCACGGCGGCGCGGATCTCCTCGGGATCGACCGCCGGGGGAAGGAACTCCTCCAGGATCCGGATCTGCCCCTGCTCCGCCTCGACCAGGTCCTGGCGGCCGCCGGCGGTGTATTGCTCGATGGCCTCGCGGCGGATCTTGATCCCTTTCCGCACCACCTCCACCACTTCGTCGTCGCTGGCCGGACGGCGCAGATCGATCTCCCGGTTCTTCAGGTTGGAGATGATGGTCCCCAACACCAGGGTGCGCGGCTTGTCCTGCGCCTTGCGGGCCGCGTTCATCGCGGCCCGCAAGCTTTCGCCGAGACTAGACCCGGACGACACGGGGACCCCGCCGCGTCTTGCGCACCGCGGCGTTCATCTTCCGCTTGCGCTTCTCACTCGGCTTCTCGAAATGGCGGTGTTTGCGCAGGTCCGACAGGATCCCCGCCTTTTCGCACTTTTTCTTGAACCGCTTGAGCGCCCGATCGAAGCTCTCGTCATCGTGAATGATGACTTCTGGCATTCGCTGATTCACCCCTCTCATGCCCCGGTAAGGGCATTAGTCGGAACAAGTTGGGAAATTAGGGACTGCCCCGATGGGAGGCAAGACGCGCTCCGCCTGGATCAGGGCTTGATGTCACCTTTGGGACTCGGTGCCGGGTTCGGGCCGGCCGCGCGAATGTTGACGGCCTTGCTCAGGATGTCGAACCAGAACGGGGCCCCCAGAGAGATCGCCGCGGCCGTGATGAGGAGTCCGAACACCTTACTGATAAACCAGACCGTGCGGGGCTCGGTCATCTCATCGCCCGACCAGCCCAGTGGCACCCCGGTGGTGGAGAGCTGCAGAAGCCGCGCTTCCACCTCGGCGGCGTTCGTTCTGAGCTCGTCGGCGGTGACCCTGTGCTGGGAATCGGCCGGCTGAGGCGTGGCCGAAGGCAACCCAGAATTGGCAAACTCCGCCGCCCGCTGCACCACCGTCGAGAGCTTTTCCGGGTCGTTGGCGAGCGCCGTCCCGATCCGGATCGTGTCGGCATTGGCCGCCACCGCCAGCACCACGGCCACTCCCACGGTCAGGTAGTGCACCCGGCGCCTGTACCATCCCGAGACCCGTTCCATGACATCGTTGAACCAGGTCTCGACGTTCTGCTGCAGCGTGGACAGCTCGGTGCCGCCCTGGGCGGCGAGGGTGAGGAGCGCCTGCTTGACGTTTCCAGCCGGGAGCTTCGCCAGCGCCTCGGTGACGCTCGCCAGCGTTCGGGACCCGTCCGCGGGGGGCGCGACGACATCGAGGAGGGCCACCGCGAAGGCGCGCGACGGGATATAGGACGGGTCTTTGCCTGCACGATGCAGCGAGCGAATCAGAGGGTGATGGTAGAATGCCTTGCGGACGGTGTCGTCGTCCAGCATCCGCATCAAACCCTCTTTCAGAGTGGCGCTCCGACCGCTGGTGAGGTTGGCGATGAACTCGTTGAACCCGGTACAGGCGAGACTGAGGATCAGATAGACCAGGATGAGACCGATGCCGACGTCGAGCGAGTGCAGGCCGAACATGGGAGCCCTCTCCGATGAGCGTCGCTGGACCGGCGGCTCAGCCCGGCGGCCAGGTGAGCCGGCGGCCGCCGAGGATGTGGAAGTGCAGGTGATCGACGCTCTGCCCCGCGTCGGGACCGGTGTTGGTGACGATGCGATACCCCTTCGCGTCCAGTCCGAGCTCGCTAGCCACCTCGGCGCTGAAGCCGAGCAGGCGGCCCAGCAGTCGGTCGGATCCGGCACCCCTGGCGTCCCGCACGTTCGGGATGTGCTGGGTGGGAATCACCAGCACGTGCGTCGGCGCCTTGGGATCGACGTCGCGGAAGGCCATCGCCTCCTCGGTGCGCTTGACCACCTTCGCCGGGATCTCTCCCGCCACGATCTTGCAGAACAGACAGTCAGCCACGGATACCTCGGAGTCTCGCCGTCGTCACCATCACCGCAGCGGCCAGGGCGGCCGTCTCGAATCTCAAGGTGTGCACCCCCAGCGCCCTGGGCTGGAACCCGCCCGCGAGGAGAGCCGTCCGCTCGGAATCGGACAGTCCGCCCTCGGGACCCACGACCACGGTGACGGGCGTGGCATCCATCGCGGAAGCGGGCGTCGCACCGGTTGGATCGGCCAGCCACTGAACGCCGGCGCGCCGGCGGCCGAGAAATGCCGGCAGCTCGACGGGCGGTTCCACCATCGGCGCCCACGCGGCGCCGCATTGTTTGAGCGTCTCGAGGGCGTGGCGCCGGAGCTTCGGCAGATGCTGCTCGCGCACCCGGGTGGCGACTCCAGCGGTCCGTTCGGTCAGGAGCGGCACGACGGTGGTGACC
>DATAOI010000010.1 GCA_036265815.1 Gemmatimonadales bacterium | reverse complement strand
GCCAGGAACGGCACCCGCCAGCCCCAGGTCTCGAAGTCCGGGCCGGTGGTCGCCGACATCAGCTGGACCATCGCGGTGGACAGCAACAGACCGATCGGGACGCCGAGCTGCGGCCAGCTCGCCATGAACCCGCGCCGCTTCTTGGACCCCCATTCCATCGACATGAGTACCGAGCCGCCCCACTCGCCGCCGACGGCGACGCCCTGCACCAGCCGCAGCACGGTCAGCAGGATCGGCGCGGCGATGCCGATGGCCGCATAACCGGGGAGCACCCCGATGAGCGTGCTGCCGATGCCCATCAGCAGCAACGTCGTGATGAGCGTGGCCTTACGGCCGATACGGTCGCCGTAGTGCCCGAAGATCGCGGCGCCGATCGGCCGAGCTGCGAAGCCGACGAACTGGGTGCCGAACGAGGCGATCACGCCGGCGTAGGGGGTCTGCCCGGGGAAGAAGATGTGCGGAAAGACGAGCGCTGCCGCGGTCCCGTAGAGGAAGAAGTCGTACCACTCGATCGTCGTCCCAACCGTGCTGGCGATGACCGCGCGACGCCGCTGTGACCGCGCCAGTGAGGGTGCTGGTGATACCGGTGTGTCATCGACACTCATCGGAGGCTCCACATCTGGTCAAACCCGACCGTAGATATCGACGGAGCCGTCCCCAGCATCCGCCACTCTGCCGATCTGGACGAGGCTGACGACAACTCCCGCGAGTGTCAACCGCGCAGCCCCGCCTGCTGACCGAACGCGGGAGATCCGCGGCGCACCCACGTCATGGGGATCTTCCCCCGATCCTGCCGATGGAACTTCGCCTTGAACGCCAGCAGCGACCCGAAGCCGCACACCGGTTCCAGCGTGCGCGCAACGGCGCGGGCAGGCGTCGGATCAGGGCGGCGAACAGGGCTCGGTCGGCCCAGTCGAGGCGAGGCCTCGGGTTGGCTCTGCGGAGTACTGCAACCTCATGGCGCATCACGAGCAGCTCGATATCTTTGGATGCCGTCGCGCGGCTGAGCAGTGTCAGCGAGCCGAGAAGCCGACTGAAGATCAGGTAGCGCAGGCGTAGCGGCACGACCGTGATCATGCCGGGTACCGATCCCTGAAGGTCACACGCTCAGGCCGACTTCTGGAACCCCACACCCGAAATAGCGGGTGGTGACCCAGCGTCGGGGCTTGCAGGGGTGCCTGCGGCGGGCCCATTTGTACAGGTGTCGCCACAGGTGCTCACTGGCACTACCACCTCGAACAAGGACGCCGCCGCGTCCACGAATCCCGCTACCGCAACGGAGTCATCCCACACGCCGCGTGATCACTCCAGGGGAGCCACACCCATTTGCAATGGCCCTGGCCGGGAGGGCGTGTCAAACGGCTGAAGGTGCGCCTGAGTAGCGCGGATGTGGATTGTTGAGGTCCATGTCCGCGCGAGATCAGGAGCACCTTTCAGGTGAGATCGGAGCTCGATAGCCTTGAACTGTCTCATCGAGGCCCGAAACATATCAAGGCTGAACCGCCGGAGAAAGAGGCGGGAACGTGGTTAGGATCCCAGCCACGACGACGGCCCGGTTTCGTCCCGGCGTTGCCGAGCGGTCGGCCGGGGCGGCGCGCCGCGCGTCGCGGCTTTGCTCCACGTGGATGAATCGTGACGGCGCCTCCGGGTCAGGGCCGAGGCAAATGCTCGCGTGCGGCCGGCCCGAGGCGAACCTCATCTGCATGTTGTCCGTCCCTCGGAGTATGCAGTCGCAGTGCTTGTCAAAGACGTCAACCCGGAGGACCGGCCCGCCTGCCGCCTTGGCCTCCGACGCCGCGGTTATGTTCGCTTTGAGCTCGAAAAGCGTTGCCGGCGCGGCCTCGACGCCGTTGCTCAGGAACACGT
>DATAOI010000009.1 GCA_036265815.1 Gemmatimonadales bacterium | reverse complement strand
GATGTGGGGGTGCTGCAGCTGGGCCGCGATCTCGATCTCCCGGAGAAAGCGGTCCGGGCCCATGCTGGCCGCCAGCTCGGGGCGGAGCACCTTGACCGCCACCTTGCGCCGATGCCGCACGTCCTCGGCCAGATACACCGTCGCCATGCCCCCCGCCCCCAGCTCCCGCTCCAGCACGTAGCGCTCGGCCAATGCCGCGGCGAGGGACGAGGAGCTCGCGGTCACTGGACTGCACCGATCTGCCGCAGCAGCGCCTGATAGCGCGGGTCGTTCTGCAGTGGCGCCCAGCGGTAGTTGAAGCCGAACCACCACTTGTGCTGGTTGGCAGAGGTCTTGAGAACCGCCAGGGCGGAGTCGGTGTCCCCGAGCGCCAGGAGTAGTAGCCGGGTGCGCAGTTCGGCGCTCATGAGCCGATGAGGACGTCGAGATGAAGCCCGCGGGCCATCCGGTTGAAGGCGCGGTCGGGCTCGCGCTGGAGGTAGCCGCTGATGCTGAACATCGCCAGCGCCACCTGCAGTTGGCCAGGCAGGTCCATAGGTTCCAGCTGGGGCTGGAGAGATTGTGAAGGCTATTGGGTAGAGAAAAGTAACCCGCGGGAACGAAGTGGGTAACGGCCCGGACCGGGACCGGGAAGCCGAGGGAGCGCCCCCAGCTGGCGGATCACGTCCCGGCGGCACCGAGGAGCTGTTGGAAATCCGCCCTCGACCGGAGTGGCGCCCACTCGGGCGAGGCCTTGAGGTACCCCACCGACACCAGCCCCGGCTGCGCCAGCAGGCTTCGCAGGTGCGCCACCGCCTCGTCGTGATGCCCCGCCAGGACCTCGATCCGCGTTTGCACGAGGACGAGGCCGGCGTTGGCAAGCTGATCCCGGTCGAACGGCAGCAGCTCGACGGCCCGGCGGGCTTCCTGCAGTCCCGCTTCCGCCTGACCCAGCCCGGCCAAGGCGACCCCCAGGTTCGCGTGCACCTCCGGATCGTCAGGCTGCTGGGCCACCACCCGGCGAAGTCGGGCCGCGGCGGAATCGAAGTACGCTCGGGCCACGGCCGGTCGTTCGAGGTACTGATACCCGGTTGCCCGGGCGAGGTAGTAGGTCGCCGAATCGGCATCGAGTGGACTCATCGGGACCCGCAGGAGGGAGTCTTCGCTCTCGGGGCTCAGGAGCCGCGCCCCGACCGGCCCGACCACAACCATCTGGAAATTCGAGAGACTCCTCTGTCGGATCTCCTCGGGAGCACGGGCGAATTCAGCACGGGCGGCCGCGAAGTCACCCGTCAGCGCAAGGCGGATATACGCGCGGTAATTCCAGCTGAAGTAGTTCGCTGGGTCGATACTCAAGGCCTTGTCCAGCTCGGCGAGTGCCTCCTGGTATCGCTTCATCAGGAAGAGGGTCTCGCCTAACCCCGCCTGAATCCCTACATCCCGGGGATTGTCGGCGACGGCGCGCCGCAGGCTTTGGACGGCCGCATCCCAGTGTCCCAGCCGCCGGGACACGAGTGCGACGCCATAGAGGGAGCCGTTGTGGGCCGGTGACAGGGCCAGCGCCTGCTGAAACGCGGCCAGCGCCTTGGTGTAGTCCCGGTGCCCCCAATAGTGGTAATAGCCCAGCGCGGCGTAGGAGTCCGGATCCTTCGGTGCCAGGCTCAGCGCGCGATCGACCGCCACCTTGGCGGCGGCCAGCAGCTTCTCGCTCTTGTCGTACCCAAACCAGTAGCCGCTCAGACGAGCGTTGGCGAGCTCGGCCCAGGCCTTGGCAAAGTTGGAGTCCAGTGCCACGGCACGCTCCAGCAGGGCCTGGCTCTCCCGGAATCCAGCCTCCGTATTCACGGCCCCGGCCCGAAGATATACGTCGTACGCTTCGAGGTTCTCGGTCGGCCGGGTCGCCAGCTCCTGCTGCTGATGGGGAGACAATGCGACGCCAAGGCCCGCCGCGACCGCCTCCGCGATCTGCGCCTGAACCTCGAACACCTGGGAGAGGACGGCGTCGTAGCGCTGGGCCCAGACGTTGGTCCCATCGCTCACTCGCACCAGCTCGGGGCTCACCCGTACCCGGCCCGGGCCATCCCCCGTCTTCTCCCATCGGATGGTGCCCTGGAGGACGTACTGCACGCCCAGCTCCTCGCCCAGTTGCTGAAGCGGCTTGTGCAGCCGGCGGTACTGGTCGGCGCTCTCCCGGGCGATCACCGACACGCCCTGAAGTCCGGTCAGCTTGGTGCGGATCTCGTCGGTGATACCGTCGGCGAAGTAGCCCTGCGCCGAGTCGCCCATGTTCTCAAAGGGCAGCACTACCAAGCGGACCGCGCCGCCGGTCTCCTCCGTCCCTCGGTGGCTCTTGCGCCAGGCGAACAGCACGCCCAGGCCCAGCAGGAAGCCGAGCGCCAGGGTGGCGGCGCCGATCGGGAGCCGCCGTCGCCCCGCAGCACTCGGACCAGCGGTGGGAGTAGCAATGGTGGTCGGGGGAGCCAGCACCGCCGTCCTGGCCGAGGAGGACACCGAGGACAGTGCCTGCGCCAACTCCGCGGGGGTCCGGAATCGGTCTGCTGGCACCGTCGCGAGCGCGCGCTGGATCGCCAGATCCACAGTCTCCGGCACGCCGGGACGTCCGCGCCGCACGCTCGGGATCGGCTCGTGAAAGCGCTTGGCCAAGACCGCCTGGGCGGTGGGACCGGTGTACGGTGGCTCGCCCGCGAGCATCTCGTAGAGCACACAGCCGAGGCTATAGACGTCCGTCCGCGGATCCAGCTCCCGTTCCCCCGCGGCCTGCTCGGGACTCATGTACGCAGGCGTGCCCACCGCGAGGCCGGTCTGGGTCAGCGCCTCGTCCGCGCTCCCGAGCGCCCGGGCGATGCCGAAGTCGGCCACCAGAACGTCGCCGTCGCTGGTGAGGAGCACATTCTCCGGCTTCACGTCGCGGTGGACGATGCCGTGCCGGTGGGCGTAGTCCAGGCCGGACGCTGCCTCGCGGGTAATGCGGATGGCGTCGTCGATCGAGAGCTGGTGCTCGCGCCGGAGCCGGTCGCGCAAGGACTCCCCCTCCACGTAGGGCATGGTGAACCAGAGGAGTCTCGGCCCCTCATGGTCGGGTGCCACCTCGCCTGAGTCGTAAACCGTGAGGATATGGGGATGCTGCAGCCGTGCCGCCACTCGGATCTCCCGCTGGAAGCGCTCGGGGCCCAACGCGGCGGCGAGATCGGGCTCGAGCACTTTGAGGGCGACCGGCCGGTCATGCCGGAGATCGTGCGCCAGGTACACCGTGGCCATGCCACCACGGCCAAGCTCTCGCTCGATCCGATAGCGATCCGCTAACGCCTGGCGCAATCGGTTGAGCGGCTCGGCGGTGCCCATGGGCGAGCCCCGATGGGGGAAACCTTTGGGAAACCTTGGTTGTGCTGGAGTGTTCGAAACCTACCGTGAAGCCCGGAGGCAAGCGAGGGGCACCAACCCTACTCCTCCCGTCCCACCTCGGCCGCCGCCTTGTCCTCCCGGAGCCCGAGGAAGCGCGGATGCCGGAGCAGCCCCGCCGGCGTCCACTCCGCGAAGCCGATCTGTGCCACCAGCCGCGGCGTCACCCACCGCACCTCGCCCGCGGGCGCGGGCCCTGGCGCGAATGGTGACGTCCGCCGGTGCAGCGGCGTGAGCCGCCGGTGAAGCAGCTCGAGAGTCGACCGGTCGTATCCGGTGCCCACCTTGCCGGCGTACTTGAGCGAGCCGTTTTCGTAATACCCCACCAGGAGCGCGCCGAGGTTCTCGCGCGAGCCTTTGGGCGCCGTGTACCCGCCGATCACGAACTCCTGCTGGTGCACGCACTTGACCTTGAGCCAGTCGAGCGATCGGGCGCTCACGTAGCGGCTCTCCGCCCGCTTGGCGATGATGCCTTCCGCGCCCTTGGCGCACGCCTCCCGAAACATCGCCGCCGAGCCGGTGGTCTTGTACGGAGTGAAGCGGATCGGCGCGTCGAACCAGACGACGTCGCGCAGCACCGCCTTCCGGTCGATCAGCGGCAGGGCGGTGAGATCGACCCCCTCGTAGAAGAGACAGTCGAAGAGATAAAGCTCGACCCCCACGCCGGTGCGCCGCGCGCGGGTGGCATCCCGGAGCTGCATCCGGCGCTGCAGCCGGGCGAAGCTGCTCAGGCCGGTGGCCGGATCCACCGCGACCACCTCGCCATCGAGCACCGCGTCACCCCTGACAGAGTGGGTAAGCGCGTCGACCAGCTCGGGGTACGCGGACTCCAGCGGTTTCCGGTTGCGGGAGAAGAGCTTGATCGCCCCACCCTGGGCGTAGACCAGCACCCGGACACCGTCGAGCTTGGGCTCGTAGACCCACTCGCCACCCCGCGGCAGCGCCTCGGTGAGGGTTGCCAGCATAGGGGCCATCCAGGCGGCCTGCGCGCGGTAGCGCAGCCGGTGTCGGCCGTCTCTCGCCAGCGACTCCAGCCGCCCGCTCATCCCGCCCTCCTCAACCCGAGCACCTCGGCCAGATCCTGTCGCGCCTCGAGCATGCCGGTCCAGGGGTCGCCACCCGCTTCGAGCCGGTCGGACGCGGTGTCGAGCGTGAAGTCGGTCGGATAGATCTCCTCAAGCTCGTCCCAGCTCACCGGCATCGAGACCGTCGCCGCCGCGTGCCGTCGAGGCGAGAATGGCACCGCCAGCGACTTCCCCCGGCTGTTCTGGTTGTAGTCGAAGAAGATCTTCCCGGTGCGGAGCTTCACCGTCCATTCGGTGGTGACCTCACGCGGCCGATCCCGCTGCACGTGCTGCGCGATGGTCTCGGCCACCCGCCGGGCCGCGTCGAAGTCGAGGTTGCGCACGATCGGCAGATAGAGGTGCAGCCCGGTCCGGCCCGACGTCTTGACGAAGGTGGTGAGACCAAGGCCCTCGAGTACCTCGCGGATGTGCAGCGCGAGCTGCCGCGTGCGGACGAACGCCCGCCTATGGAGCTCGGGCTCCTCGCCGCGTCCCTCCTTGCCGGAGTAGAGATACGGGTCGAGATCGAAGACCACGAAGTCGGGGTAGTTGAGGATCGAGCGCTCCAGCGCCGCCTCCGAGCCGGTGAAGCGACGGCTCTTTCCGCGGGCGTCCGGCTCCGGATTGGTGCGGGAGAACCAGCCGTGCAGCTCGAGCCCCGCCATCTGCCCCAGCCAGAGGAGCGTCACCAGGTTCTCGCAGAGGAGGTAGTCGCCGTCGCGGTCGCCGTGGGCGGAGTAGATCCGCACGGTGCGGGCGAACGGCGGCGCGGGCTCCCAGTGCTTCTGGAAGAAGCTCTTGCCGTTGACGCCGCCGGGAAAACGGGTGAGGAAGATCGGCCGGTCCGCCAGATGCGGCAGCATCCACGGCGAGACCCGCGCGAAGTAGCGCAGCAGATCGCGCTTGGTGTGCGGCCGCCCGCGCCCCACCTTGGGCCAGAGCGCCTTCTCCAGGTTGGTGACGGGAAGCTCGTAGCCGTCGACCGAGAGGGTGAGACTCGCGGCCGGAGCCGCGAGCTGCTCGAGCACCGGCACGGCCGTCCGACGGCTCACCCCACCTTCCTCGTGCGCCGCTGCGCCCGCACCGGCTTGCGGGCACGTGCGGCCGGCTTGGGCTTGCCTTTCCGCGCCGCCTCGACGCTCTTCCGGAGCGCGTCCGCCAGGTCGATGACCCGGGTCTCGCGCGCCGGCGGGGCCTTCACCACCTGGCGGCCCTCGAGCTTGGCCTCGATCAGCTGCGCCAGCGCCTCCCGGTAGTGGTCCTGATACTCCCCCGGATCGAACGGCTTCCGCAGCAGCTCGATGAGAGTGAACGCCATGTCCAGCTCACGGTCGCTCACCCGTGCCGCCGACAGGTCCACGCCCGATTCCTTGCGCACCTCGTCGGGATAGAAGAGCGTCTCCAGCATCAGCACCTCGTCGCGCGGCCGCAGCGCGCAGAGCTGCTCTTTCTTCCGGATGGTGATGGTGGCGAGTGCCGTGAGCTTCTTCTTCTCCAGCGCGCGGAGCAGGAGGGCGTACGGCTTCTCCGCGCGCTCGTCGGGAGAGAGGTAATAGCTCTTCTCGTAGAAGACGGGATCGATCTCCTGCTCCTCCACGAACCCGCTCAGCTCGATCACGTGTTTGCTCGGGAGCGGCAGCTTCTCGAAGTCTTCGTCCGTGAGGGTGACGTACTGGTCCTTGGCGTACTCGTAGCCCCGCACCGTCTCGCCCCAGGGCACCTCCACCTCGTCAGTAGGACACCAGCGCACTTGTTTGAGCCGGGTGCCACAGGTGGAGTGGAGCAGGTGAAAGGAGATGTCCTTACTCTCCGTGGCCCCGTGAAGCTTGACCGGGATGCTGACCATCCCGAAGCTGATCGACCCGCTCCAGATCGCCCTCGCCATAGCGCTCCCCCCGCAAATGGAGGCACCCGTGTGGAGAACCGAACGGTTGTCCACACCGTGCACGGGATATCCACAGAGTTGTCAACATAACTTGTTGACAAATAACAACTTACGTGGATGGATTATGCCGGCGGGAAACAGTCTAAGCGGTGACTCGGCTCACGGGAAGATCAGGGGGTCGAGCTCTGCGTCGGACGGGTTCCGCCGACCGCGCGAAGAATGCGGCCGATCGCGTTGGAGTCGGCTGCCGACTTGGGCAGCACCGAGAGCGAGTCGGTGGCCGGGAGCACCGGCGCCGAGATGTCGACATCGACCGGAGCGGGCTCGATGACTGGGGTGGAATCCGTCGCGCCACTCTTGGGTACCACGTTCTTCGCGGCGACGACCGGCTTATCCCCGGCAGGCTTGGCGCCGATCGTCCCCGGCGCGAATGCCGGGCCCGGCACCGTGACCATCGCGGCGCCGGTGCTGCTCGACGCCGAAGCAGTCGGGCGCGGCGCGGTCGCGCGGAGCGGGGGCGGCTCCGGGCGATCGGCCGCCGGCACCGAGTGATTGATGGACCTGGCCCGCGGCGCAACCAGCGTGGCGGGCCGCGCGGAAGCACGCATCATCACGAAGGTGCAGGCCACGACGACCGACGCCACGACGGCGACCTGCACCATCCGCCGTCCGCCCGCATGCACCCGTGCCGGCGAGGCATGCGCCACCGGCTCTTCGGCGGGGGTGACTTCCGGATAGCTCAGCTTCGCCAGGAGGAGCACTGGGGAATCCACCGGTGGCGCCGGCGCCTTCGCTTCCCACGGCATCTTCATCGGCGCAGGCGCACGCACAGGAGCGGGCGCGGGTGCTGGCGCCGGTGCGGGCATCGGCGTATCCCGGGGACTGGCCACTGGGGCCGGCCGCGACATCGGGGCAGGCGTCTGGCGCGGCGCGTAGGCGGGCTCAGACACGGGGGTGAGGGTCGGCTCAGGCGCTGGGGCGAGAATCGGCGCGGGCAGGGGCCCCGACCCCGCGCCAACAGGCACCGGTTGGGCCATGGCGCGCGGCGCCGTCTTCGAGTTCAGGATTTCCATCGCCTTCTTGTAGTGCGGATGGAACTCAATCGGGAGCCACTTCTGCGACGCGTTATGGTAGATCCGCGCGCGGGGAGAGATGACGCCGTTCCGCACCCCGATGGCCAGCTCCTCGATCGTCCGGAAGACGGTTTCCTCGCCGGGCGACAGCTCGATCCGGTACATGGCTGGTCCCCTCGATATGGGCCGGTGGAACCCCCATCAGCACGCCAATTTCATGCGCGTTTCATGCGCGTTCTCGATGCATCTTTCTGCATGGCGGGGTCGCAGTCGCAGTGCCGTGCGGAAGTGATCGGCGCGTGAGCCGGCCGCCGCGATCGTACTCGCGAAGCACGCCCGGATGATGCGGTTACCCGCGGGCCGTTCCGCCGAGTGCAATCCGCTGTGGTGCAGGGATGTGCGCGAGGCACGACACATCGCGAGGCCACCTGGCCATCGGGCGGAGCGCAGCCTCTGGTAGTTTGCGAGAGCGCGGCGGTAACTTGGCAGATGCCCAACGGCCCGGCGCTGCAGGCGATCGAGCTCTCCAAGCGGTTCGGCCCGGTCGCGGCACTCGACCGGGTCTCGATCGAGGTGCACCCCGGCGAGTGCGTCGCCCTGATCGGCGAGAGCGGCGCCGGAAAGAGTACCCTGCTTCGCTGCTTCAACCGGATGACCGATCCGGACCAGGGACAAGTGCTGGTCGACGGCGCCGACGTCGGCCGGATGGACCCGATACCGCTGCGGCGTCGGGTGGGCTATGTCCCCCAGGATGGCGGGCTGCTTCCGCATTGGCGGGTACTGCGGAACGTGGCGCTGGTGCCCTGGCTCCGGGGCCTGCCGGACCAGGCGGCGCTGGCCGAGCGCGCGCTTCGGCGCGTCGGTCTTGAGCCGGAGGTCTTCGGTGCCCGCTGGCCTCGGGATCTCTCCGGCGGGCAGCGGCAGCGGGTCGCGGTGGCTCGGGCGCTCGCCGCCGGTCCCGATATCGTCCTGCTCGACGAGCCGTTCGGTGCGCTCGACGCCATCACCCGCGCCGATCTCCAGACCAGCTTCCTGGCCTTGCGCGCGGAGCTGGGCCTGACCCTGCTCCTGGTGACGCACGATCTGCAGGAAGCGCTGCTGCTGGCGGACCGCATTGCGGTGATGCGGGACGGCCGGATCGAGCAGGTCGCTCCGCCGGCCGCCCTGCGCGACGCGCCGGCCACCGAGTACGTGCGGGAGCTGCTGCGTCGCGCGCGAGTGGCCGGATGAGACGCCTGGTGCTGCCTGCCCTCTTGTTGATGTCGCCCCTCGTGACCGCGCCCGTGGCCCCACCGTACCTGGCAGCGCAGGATCGGGAGACCCGTCCTGTCATCGTCGCCTCCAAGCCGTTCGGCGAGTCGTACGTGCTGGCGGAGATGTTCGCCCAGATCCTGGAGGCGCGCGGCTACCGGGTGGACCGCCGGCTGGGGCTGGGCGCCACCGAGATCGCGTTCGGCGCCATCCGGAGCGGTGCCATCGACGTCTATCCGGAGTACACCGGCACCGGGCTGCTCGCGATCCTGGGCGAGCGTCCGACCTCCGACCCGCTCGAGGTCTACGACAGGGTCTCCCGCCAGTTCCGCGACCGCTACGACGTGCGCTGGTTGCCGCCCCTGGGCTTCCAGAACACCTACGCCATCGCGGTCAGGCGGGAGACCGCGCGCCGCTTTGGCCTGGCCACCCTCAGCGATCTCGCGCGGGTCGGTCCACAGCTCCGTGCCGGGCTCACAGCCGACTTCATCGGCCGGTCCGATGGATTGCCCGGCCTGGCCAAAGCGTACGGACTCCGGCTGGCGTCGGTGGGCGCCCTGCTTCCCGCCATCAAGTATCAGGCGCTCGCCGCGGGCGAGGTCGACGTCATCGACGGGTACTCCACCGACGGCCTGATCGCGCGCTACGACCTGGTGGTGCTGCGGGACGACCGCGGCTTCTTCCCGCCCTACGAGGCGGCCGCCATGGTGGGTCCGGCCCTCGCCACCCGGATGCCCGGCGCGGTGGCGGCGCTGACCGAGTTGAGCGGGCGTCTCCGCGAGCAGACGATGCGGGAGCTCAACCGCCGGCTCGAGGTCACCGGCGAGCCGGTCTCCCGCGTCGCCGCCGACGCCCTGCGGGAGTTGGGACTCACGGGCGCCACCCGGGCCGGCCCGCGAACGGCGCCCGAGGCGCGTGCGGGCGTGGTGGCCTATCTCTGGGAGCAGCGCCGCCACATCCTCGACCTGACCGGCAGGCACCTGCTCCTGGTTGCCGTGTCGCTCGCCGCGGCGGTGGCCCTGGCGCTCCCGCTCGGCCTCGCGCTGGAGCGGCGCTCGGCGAGTGCCGAGTCGGTAATCCGCGCGGTCGGACTGCTGCAGACGGTGCCGAGCATCGCGCTGCTCGCGTTCATGATCCCGCTGCTGGGGATCGGCGTCGTGCCGGCGCTGGTGGCCTTGTTCCTCTACTCGTTGTACCCGATCCTGCGGAACACCTACACCGGCGTCCGCAATGCCGCGCCCGAAGCGGTCGGTGCGGCGCTGGCGCTGGGCATGACACCGGGCCAGATCCTCCGCTACGTGCGGCTACCGCTGGCCGCACCGGTGATCATGGCGGGAATCCGGACGGCGGCCGTGATCGACGTCGGCACGGCGACCCTCGCGGCGTTCATCGGCGCCGGCGGCCTGGGCGATCCGATCGCCGCCGGGCTGGCCCTCTCGGACACCCGCATGATCCTCTCCGGCGCCCTCCCCGCGGCGCTGCTGGCGCTGGCGGTGGACGCGGGGTTGGGGAGGGTGGAGGGAAGGTGGGGCAAGGTGGGGCAAGGTGGGGCAGGGTGAGGCAGGGTGGGGGGACGGGCGGGTGCCGGTGACCTCGTGCTACCTTGCCTCACCCTGCCTCACCCTGCCTCACCCTGCCTCACCCTGCCTCACCTTGCCCCACCTTGCCCCACCTTGCCCCACCTTGCCTCACCCTGCCCCACCTTGCCCCACCTTGCCCCACCTTGATACCCTTGCCCCCATGCGCCTCAATCCCTTCCGCGCGCTTCGGCCCCCGGCTGAGCTGGCCGCCCGCGTGGCGGCCGTGCCATATGACGTGGTCAGCCGAGCGGAAGCCGCCGAGCTCGCGCGGGACAATCCGTACAGCTTCCTCCATGTCGGCCGGTCCGACGTCGATCTGCCTGAGGGCGTCGACCCTCACGATCCGCGGGTCTACGGGGTGGCGCGCGAAGCCCTGGACCGGTTCAAGGCGGAGGGGATTCTCCTGCGCGAGCCGGAGCCGTCGCTCTATCTGTATCGCCAGGAGATGAACGGCCGAGCCCAGACCGGCGTGGTCGGCTGCGTCCATATCGACGACTACGAGCACGACATCATCCGGAAGCACGAGAAGACCCGGCAGGACAAGGAGGATGACCGTACCCGCCACATCCTCGCCCTGGGCGCCCACGCGGAGCCGGTCTTCCTGACCTATCGCGGTCATCGCGAGATCGACCGGTTGACCCAGCAGATCACCCGAGCGAGCGCCCCGCTGTACGACTTCACCGCACCCGATGGCGTGCGGCACCTCGTCTGGCGGGTCCCCGATCCCGGCCGGTTCGTGGAGCTGTTCCGTACCATCCCGGACGCGTACGTCGCCGATGGCCACCACCGTTCCGCCGGCGCCTGGCGGGCCGGCAGGGAGATCCGGTCCCGCCCGCCGGAGCACCGCCGCAATGGCGAGTACAACTGGTTCCTCGCCGTGCTGTTTCCCGCGGAGCAGCTGCGAATCCTGCCCTACAACCGCGTGGTGCGCGATCTGAACAACCAGGGAGAGAGCGGAGTGCTCGCCCGCCTCTCCCGGGTCGGCCGGATGAGCATCACCGCTCATCCGGTGCCACCGCACCCCCACAGCTTCGCCATCTACCTGCCCCGCCGGTGGTACCTGCTGGAGCTCGACGACAGCACGATCGACCGGCGCGATCCCATCGCCGCGCTCGACGTCTCCCTGCTCCAGGACCGCGTGCTCGGCCCCATCCTTGGCGTGGGTGACCCGCGTACCGACAAGCGGATCGACTTCGTCGGCGGCATCCGCGGCACCGCCGAGCTGGAGCGCCGGGTGGACTCGGGCGAGATGGCGATCGCCTTCGCGTTGTATCCCACCTCGCTGGAGCAGCTCATGGCGGTGGCCGACGCGGGGGAGATCATGCCGCCCAAGAGCACCTGGTTCGAGCCCAAGCTGCGGAGCGGGCTGTTCGTGCATACCTTGTAGGCTCGATGCTCTGGACTCTGGCAGGCGGGATCGGCTGATGAAGGTGTTGATCGCGGACAAGTTCGAGAAGGTCGGGGTGGACGGGCTCAAGGAGCTCGGCTGCACCGTCGTGGCGCAGCCGGACGCCAAGGCGGAGGAGCTGCCTCGGCTCATCCGGGAGGTCGATCCCCACATTCTCATCGTACGCGGCACCAAGGTGAGCGGAGAAGCACTCAAGGCCGGCACCGCGCTCACTCTGGTGATCCGGGCCGGCGCGGGGATCGACACCATCGACGTCGTCACCGCATCGAGCCAGGGCGTGTTCGTCTCCAACTGCCCCGGGAAGAACTCGATCGCCGTGGCGGAGCTGGCGCTTGCGCTCCTGCTGGCCTGCGACCGGCGGATCCCCGACCAGGCGCTCGATCTCCGGCAGGGTCGCTGGAACAAAGGCGAGTACGGCAAGGCCCGGGGTCTCCACGGCCGCAGGCTCGGGATCGTGGGTCTGGGCCCGATCGGTCGGGAGATTGCCAAACGGGCGCAGGCGTTCGGCATGCGGGTCATCGCCTGGTCGCGGAGCCTCACCACCGAGGAAGCCGAGCGGCTCGGCGTGGCCTACGCGGAGACGCCGCTCGACGTGGCGCGGCTGGCGGACGCGGTCAGCATCAACGTCGCGGCCAACGCGGAGACCAAGCACCTGGTGAATGCCGAGTTCCTGGCGGCGATGCGGCCGGGGGCGTACCTGATCAACACCTCCCGCGGATCCGTGGTAGACGAGGCCGCCCTGAGGGAGGCGATCCGGACCAAGGGCATCCGCGCCGGCCTCGACGTCTTCCAGGGCGAGCCGGCCGGAGCCAGCGGTGGGTTCGGCAATGAGATCGTGCAGGAGCCCGGGGTGTACGGCACCCACCACGTCGGCGCCTCCACCGAGCAGGCCCAGGTGGCAATCGCCCACGAGGTCATCCGCATCGTGCAGACCTTCCAGGCCAGCGGCGAGGTGCCCAACGTGGTGAATCGCCTGGCCCGGAGCTCGGCCACCCACGTGCTGTCGATCCGGCACCGGAACCGGCCCGGCGTGCTGGCCCACGTGTTCGGCGTGCTGGCGGGGGCCACCATCAATGTCGAGGAAGTCGAGAACATCATCTATCATGGCGCGCAGGCCACGCTGGCGCGGATCCACCTCGACGGCGAGCCGACCAACGGCGCGCTGGAACGGATCCGCAGCGGCAATGCCGACATCATCAGCGTGGAGCTGAGCGAGATCGACGGGAGGAACCCAGCATGACCGACCGCATCCACAACTTCAGCGCCGGCCCCGCGGTCCTCCCCGAACCGGTGCTCCGGAAGGCGCAGGAGGCCGTCTGGAACGTGGCCGGCAGCGGTATCGGGATCGTGGAGCACAGCCACCGGGGCAAGGTGTTCGACCGGATCCTGGACGAGGCGGAGCGGGCCTGCCGCGACCTGGCCGGCATCCCCGACAACTACCGGGTGCTCTTCCTCCAGGGCGGCGCCTCGCTCCAGTTCTCCATGGTGCCGATGAACCTGCTCCCGGCCGGGCGCACCGCCGATTTCCTGCTCACCGGCGTCTGGGCCCAGAAGGCGGTGAAGGAGGCCAAGGTCCTGGGCGCCAAGGTGCACATCGCGGCGAGCAGCGAGTCCACCAACTTCGACCGGATCCCCGCGCCCGAGGAGATCCGCTGGTCGGCCGATCCGGTCTACGCCCACGTCACCACCAACAACACCATCTACGGCACCCAGTGGCGCACCGAGCCCGCGGTGCCGGCCGGCGTGCCCCTCGTGGCCGACACCTCGAGCGACATGTACAGCCGCCCGATCGACGTCCGGAAGTACGGGCTGATCTATGCGGGCGCGCAGAAGAACCTGGGGCCCAGCGGCGTCGTCCTGGTCATCATTCGGGACGATCTGGTCGAGGCGGGCCCCAAGACCCTGCCGACCATGCTGCAGTATCGCACCTTCGCCGCCGAGCGCTCGCTCTATAACACGCCGCCCACCTTCGGCATCTACCTCATGGGCGAGGTGTTCAAGTGGATCCAGGCGCAGGGCGGGCTGGCCGCCATGGCCGAGCTCAACGAGGCCAAAGCCCGGCTGCTTTACGAGTACATCGATGCGAGCGATTTCTTCCGGGGAACGGTGCAGCCCGACAGCCGCTCGCTGATGAACGTCTGCTTTCGCGCGCCCACCGAGGAGCTGGAGAACCGGTTCATCGCCGAGGCCACGAAGCGGGGGCTGGACGGTCTCAAGGGGCACCGCTCGGTAGGCGGGATGCGCGCCAGCATCTACAACGCCTGCCCTCCGGCCGCGGTGGAGGCGCTGGTGGCGTTCATGAAGGAGTTCGAGACGGCCAACCGCGCGGCGGCCGCGCGGACCTGAGGACGCTCACCCCGCGGCGAGGGCCTGGATCAGCTCTTCGTTGGTCTTGGCCCGGCGCATGTCGGTGAGCAGGTCGTTCATGGCGTTGATCGGTGACATCCCGGCGATCCGCTGGCGCAAGAGACGGGTCACCGCCAGCGCCTCCTGGGACAGCAGCAGCTCCTCCCGCCGGGTGGCGCTCGCCACCAGGTCGATCGCCGGATAGATCCGCCGCTCCGCCAGCTCCCGGCTCAGCACCAGCTCGCTGTTGCCGGTGCCTTTGAACTCCTCGAAGATCACCTGGTCCATCCGGCTCCCCGTATCCACCAGCGCGGTGGCGATGATGGTGAGCGAGCCGCCGCCTTGCGCCGGGTCGATCTTCCGGGCGCTTCCCAGAAACCGCTTCGGCCGTTCCAGCGATTGGGCGTCGAGCCCGCCCGAGAGCGTCCGCCCCGTCCCCTTCTCGACCGTGTTGTACGCCCGCGCCAGGCGGGTGAGCGAGTCCACGATCAGCACCACGTCCTCGCCCAGCTCCACCCGCCGGCGGGCCCGCTCCAGGATGAGCTCCGCGGCGGCGACGTGCTGGCTGGCGGGGTTGTCGAAGCTGGAGGCCACCACCTCGCCTACGCCGGCGGCCTCCATCTCGAACACCTCCTCCGGCCGCTCATCCACCAGGAGGATGAGCAACTCCGCCTGGGGATAGTTGGTGGCCACGCCCTGGGCGATCGATTCCAGGATCATCGTCTTCCCCGCCTTGGCGGGCGCCACGATGAGGGCGCGCTGACCCTTCCCGAAGGGACAGAGGATGTCGACGACCCGATTGGTGAAGTCGGGCTGTCCCTGACGGGTGAGGCCGCACTCCAGCCGGAGCTGCTCGTTCGGGTGGATCGCGCCGAGCCGGTTGAAATCGAGACGCCGGCGGACCTCCTCGGGCGGGCGCCCGTTGATGCTGGTCACCCGCTCCAGGGTCGGCGCGCGGCCCTTCCCACCGGGGCGGGTGGTGCCGTCGATCTCGTCGCCGGGGCGAAGCTCGAACTGTCGAATGACCCGCTCCCCCACGTGCACGTCCCCGTTGGCCGGCAGATAGCCCGCCTCGCGACGCCGGAGGAAGCCGCTCCCTTTCCCGGCGAGCTCCAGAATGCCGAGCATCAGGCGTCGGCCACGGAGCGCTTGATCCGATGCAGGATGGCGTAGAGCCCCTGGGTCCGGGTCATGCCCAGCGTCTCGCTCAGGCCGAGTTGGTCGAGCAGGTCGTCCGGGATGGCGGCCACCTTCTCCGGTGGCAATCCGTCGAGGGTCCTCGCCAGGAGCGAGATGAAGCCGCGCACCGTCGGCGACTCCCGCGCTACGTCGGCATGGATGTGCACCTGGCCGTTCTCCACCTCCACCCAGAGAAAGACCGGTGTCTGACACTCGTGCACCCGGCCGGCGCCCCGCGTCTTCTCCTCCTCGTACCGGACAGGGAGCGGCGGCAGCTTGCGGGAATAGTCGAGCAGGGTTTCCAGCCGGGTGGTGCGGTCGGCGGCCTTGAATCTCGGAATGAGGGTCTCGAGGGTGGGCATTTTCGGCGCTCAATGGAGGGTCTGCATTGGGAGAATAGTGTCACCGTCGGGGTCCTGTCGGTACCCCTGCCCGGCGCGCCGGGCAGGGCGGATGACGGTAGCCCGCCAGCTTGACGCACCCACCCGCGGCAATGTATAGATATCCATCATGCTGACCGCTCCCGCGCTCCGGCTCCCCATTATTTCCCTCCGACTCCTCCCGAGAGGCGGCGCGCGAGCACGGGGATAGCGGCACCACCCCAGGACAGCAGCGAGACGCGGCCTCTCCCGATCGAGAGGCCGCGTCGTTTTTCACCTGACGAAGATTGGCACCGATGACGACGCTCCACCTGTACGACACCACACTCCGCGACGGCACCCAGCGCGAAGGCCTGTCCCTGTCGGTGGAGGACAAGCTCAAGATCGCCAGGGCACTCGACCGGCTGGGTGTGAGCTATATCGAGGGGGGCTGGCCCGGCTCGAACCCCAAGGACGCCGAGTTCTTCCGGCGGATCGGCGAGGTGCCGCTGGCCCACGCCAGAGTCGCGGCGTTCGGGAGTACCCGCCGCGCGGGGATCCGTTGCGAGGACGACCCCAACCTGCTCGCCCTGATCGAGGCCGCCACGCCAGTGGTGACCCTGGTGGGCAAGAGCTCGACCCTTCACGTCGACCGCGTGCTGGAGACGAGCCGGGAGGAGAACCTCCGGATGATCGAGGAGAGCGTCGCCTTCTTCAAGCGGCTGGGGCGGGAGGTGATCTACGACGCGGAGCACTTCTTCGATGGCTGCCGCCTCGATGGCGGGTACGCCTTCGCCACCCTTGCGGCGGCCGCGGATGCGGGTGCCGACGTGGTGGTCCTCTGCGACACCAACGGCGGCGAGCTGCCCGACGTCGTGGGTGAGCGGGTGGCGGAGGCCCGGCAGCAGTTCTCGACGCCCTTGGGCATTCATCCCCATAACGACGCCGGTCTTGCCGTGGCGAACGCGCTGGCCGCGGTACGCGCGGGCTGCGTCCAGGTGCAGGGCACCATCAACGGCTACGGCGAGCGCTGCGGCAACCTCGACCTGGTGCCCTTGATCGCCACGCTCCAGCTCAAGCTGGGCCTCGAGGTCCTGTCACCCGAGGCGCTGCGCCGGCTCACCGAGATCTCCGCCTTCGTGGCGGCGGTGGCCAACCAGCACCCCGATCCCCACGCGCCCTACGTGGGCCGGAGCGCCTTCGCGCACAAGGGCGGGATCCACGTCGCGGCCATCGCCAAGGTGGCGGACAGCTACCAGCACGTCGACCCCTCGCTGGTGGGCAACGAGATGCGGGTGGTGGTGAGCGAGGTAGCTGGCCGGCGGAACGTGCGGCTTCGCGCCGAGGCGCTGGGCTTGACGGCTGGGGAGAGCGAGGCGCCCGTGCTCCAGCGGATCAAGGAGCTGGAGCACCTCGGCTTCCAGTTCGAGGCGGCGGAGGGGTCGTTCGAGATGCTGCTCCGGCGCGCCTCACCGGACTACCAGGCGCCCTTCGAGCTGCTGGACTTCACCGTGATCGTGGAGAAGCGCGGGGGCGACCAGGTGATGTCTCAGGCCACGGTGAAGATGCGGGTGGGCGAGCAGGTGATGCATACCGCCGCGGAGGGCCACGGCCCGGTCAACGCCCTCGACCGGGCGGTGCGGAAGGCGCTCCTGCCGCATTACCCCACCCTGGCCGACGTCCACCTGATGGATTACAAGGTGCGGATCGTGGACGAACACCTCGGCACCGGAGCTCGCCCCCGGGTGATCATCGAGTCCGGCCGCGGCGCCGAGCGGTGGAGCACGGTCGGCTGCTCGGAGAACATCATCGAGGCGAGCTGGCTGGCCCTCTGCGACGGTCTGGAGCTGGCGCTGCTACGAGGCTGACCGCTCCCGCTCCAGCAGCGCGCGCTTTCGCTCGATGCCCCAGCGGTAGCCGCCCAGCCCTCCGTCCTCCCGCACCACCCGATGGCAGGGGATCACCAGCGCCAGCCGATTGCTGGCGCACGCCTGCGCCACGGCCCGCGCGGCAGCCGGCCGACCCAGCTCCCGGGCGATCTCGGAGTACGAGCGGGTGGCGCCTCGCGGGATCCGCTGGAGCGTCTCCCACACCTGCCGTTGGAACGCGGTCCCGCGGAGGTCGAGGGGAAGCCGCTCGGTGCTGCCGCCTTCCTCCAGGTGATCCACCACCGCCCGGGTCCACGCCTCCAGCTCCCCGTTGCCTCTCTCGATCTCCGCCGCCGGGTATTCCCCCCGCAGCGCGGCCTCCAGCGCATGGGCGTCGTCGCCCAGGGTGACGGCGCAGATCCCGCGATCGGTCCCCGCCACCAGCAGCTGCCCCGCATCGGTCGGGACCACTGTGAAGGCGATGCGGACGCCCTCACCCCCCCGCCGGTACGTGGCCGGCGTCATCCCCAGCCGAGCGCGAGAGTGGTCGTACGCCCGGCTGGGCGAGGAATAGCCTGCATCGTAGGTCGCTCGGGTCACGCTCTTACCCTCCTTGAGTCGGGACTTCATCCGCTCCAGCCGCCGCGCCGTGGCATAAGCCTTGGGCGTGGTGCCGGTTAGCCGCTTGAAGGTGCGTTGCAGGTGATAGGGGCTCATCCGCACCTCCCGGCCCAGCCGCTCCAGCGTCACGGTTTCGTCCAGGTGCTGTTCCAGGTAGCTCTGGGCGGCGCGGATCCGCCGGCCAGCGCGGGTCTCGGGATCCTTCGGCAGGCAGCGCCGGCAGGCCCGGTAGCCTTGGGCTTCCGCCTCGACCGTCGAACCGAAGAACCGCACGTGCCGGCGATGGGGCCGCCTGGAAGGACAGGAAGGGCGGCAATAGATCCGGGTGGAGGCGACCGCGTAAACGAAGCACCCGTCGGCGGATGTGTCACGATTCTGCACCGCCGCCCAGCGGCTCTCGTCATCGGTGGAAATTTGGAGTAACATGGGCAGTATGGTAGCACCCGGCGGAGCGTGGCACCATCCGGATCTTGCGTTCAAACCGGCCGGGAAACACGATCGGAGGGAACCTCTGAGCGGCTGACTTCGTTCCCCAATGGTCTTCGGTCAGTTCCTGCCGGGCGACTGTGGCGCCGGACACAGGGTTGGAACCATCGGCGCGACAATAATTGGATCGACAACCTGTTGTGAGCGCTTGAACATTGATCGGTGAGGAGCCGCCGATGACGGTCACCGTCGCCCCCAAGGGCATAGATCCGAGGACCATCGCCGGCGAGCTGCTGGAGGCCCGCGAGCGCACGCTCCTGCTGGTTGCCCCGCTCACCGACGGCGATCTCCGCCGCCAGCACGATCCCCTGATGAGCCCCATCCTCTGGGACCTGGGCCACATGGCCCATTTCGAGGAGCTGTGGCTCACCCGCAACCTCGACGGGCCCATCGAGTTCGTCGAGATGCCCGGGCTGTACAATCCCTTCGAGCATCCGCGGAGCACCCGGGGCGGGCTGGCACTGCCCGGCTTTCGCCGCTGCCGCGAGGTCATGGACGAGATCCGGGGGCGGGTGCTGGCCCGTCTCGCTTCGGTCGAGCTCGAAGGTGCCGAGCCGCTCCTCCGGGATGGGTTCGTCTACCGGATGGTGTTGCAGCACGAGTATCAACACGACGAGACCATCCTGCAGACCCTCCAGCTCAAGCAGGGCGTGCCGTACCGGCCGCTGGTGCGCTGGGACCTCCCGCCTGCAACCGCTGAAAGTCGTGCCCCGGGCCGCATGGTCCGTTTTCCCGGAGGCAGCGTCGAGATCGGGACCGATGACCGGTCCGTGGCCTACGACAACGAGCGCGGGCGCCACCGCGTGGACGTGGCGCCGTTCTGGATCGACGTTGACCCGGTCACCAATCGCGACTTCCTCGTCTTCATAGCCGCGGGCGGCTACGAGACTCCGGAGTACTGGTCCGGGCCCGGCTGGACCTGGCGCACCGAGTCGGGAGTTACCGCGCCCAAGTACTGGTCGCTGACCGACAGCGGTTGGGTCACCCGCACCATGGACCAGTCGGGCCCGGTCGATCCCCGGCATCCGGTCTGCCACGTCTCCTACCACGAGGCCGAGGCGTTCGCCCGGTTCGCGGGAAAGCGGCTGCCGACCGAAGTGGAGTGGGAGACCGCCGCGTCGTGGGACCCCGTCGCCGGCACCAAGCGAACCTATCCCTGGGGCGACCAGCCGGCCGATCGCACACTGGCCAACGTCGACCAGCTCACCTTCGGCACGGCTCCCGTCGGCTCCTACCCGCGCAACGTTTCGCCGCTGGGTTGCCGGGGCATGATCGGGGACGTCTGGGAGTGGACCGCGAGCGATTTCCTGCCGTGGCCGGGCTTCCAGAGCTTTCCCTACCGGGAATATTCCGAGGTCTTTTTCGGATCCGAGTACAAGGTCCTTCGCGGGGGCTCGTGGGCCACCCGCCCGGGCGCGGTACGCAACACTTTCCGCAACTGGGACTACCCCATCCGCCGCCAGATCTTCAGCGGCTTCAGGTGCGCACGCGATGACTAGCCCACTGTTGGACCGCGGGGCCAGCGCGGCCGTTCGGGTCGAGAATCCCCGCATGCTCGCCGAAGTGGCCGCCGGCCTCTCGGGGCCGCAGAAGGAGCTGCCGCCCAAGTATTTCTACGATCACCGCGGGTCGGAGCTGTTCGAGGAGATCACCCGATTGCCGGAGTACTATCAAACCCGGACGGAGCGGGGGCTGCTGGAGGACTGGATGCCCGAGCTCATGGCGCAGCTCGATTCGCGGACCCTGATCGAGCTGGGTGCCGGCAGCGCCGAGAAGACCCGGATCATCCTGAGCGCGATGCGGTCGACCGGCTTCGCCGGTTTGTACGTGCCCATCGACGTGAGCGCCACCTTTCTCAGTCTCACCGCGGCCCGGCTCCGCCGCGAGTACCCTGGGTTGGCCGTGGAGCCGGCGGTCGCCGACATCTCGGGGGATTTCGATCTGCCGCGGCACTTTCCCCGTCCGGCGCTCTTCGCCTTCCTCGGCGGCACTATCGGCAACTTCTATCCCGCCGCCGCCATCAAGCTGGTGCACCGGGTGCGGATCGGCATGGAGCCGGGCGATCGGTTCCTGATGGGGGTCGACCTGCGGAAGGACGTGGCCCGGATCGAAGCGGCCTACAACGACAGCCAGGGCGTCACGGCGGAGTTCAACCGGAACATGCTGCGGGTGCTGAACCACGAGCTGGGCGCCGACTTCGATCCGTCTGCCTTTGCCCACCGGGCATTCTATGACTCGACCACCGACCGGATCGAGATGCACCTGGTGTCGCTCCGTCCCCAGCGCGTCCTCATCCCTGGACTGGGAATCGTCCGGTTCGCGGCGGGGGAGTCGATCCGCACCGAGATCAGCGCCAAGCACGACCGGGCGAGCGTGACCCAGCTCTTCATGGCCGCGGGCCTGAGAGTCGAATCCTGGCGCACCGATCCGGACGCGCTCTTCGCGCTGGTGGTGGGCGCGGCGGCATGACCGGACTTACCCGCGCCGGTCTCGCGGTCGACCTGGCCGAGCACGCATTCGGGGCGCCGGTCGGCGCCTGCCTGTCGCCTCGCAGGATCGGCGCGGAGGCGGAGCTCATCCCGGTGGAGACCAGCACCGGGCGGCGATGTCCCATCGAGGCCGACGGCCTCGTTTCCACCCTTCCGTTCCTGCGCCGGTTCGGTGCTCATCACGGATGGCGAGAGAGTCGCACTCCCAAAGGGGCGCCGTGCTTTCGCCTCGCCGCCGGTGGCTCGGTGACGTTCGAGCCGGGTGGGCAGATCGAATACAGCTCACCACCCTGTGCCACGGCCAGCGAGCTGCTCGGGCTGCTCCGGTCGGTGGTCTTCCCGCTCTGCCAGGCGGCTCTGGGGGAAGGCATCACGCTGTTGTCGGTGGGCATCGATCCCTTCAACTCCGTAGGCGAGGCGCCTCTTCTGCTCGGCGGCAAGCGCTACGGCACGATGGCCGATTACCTGGCCCGGCGGGGGGAGTCGGGGGCCCGCATGATGCGGCAGACCGCCTCCTTCCAGATGAGTCTCGACGTCGACGATGAGCCGTGGCTCCGCTGGCACCTGCTCAATGCCGCCGCACCGTGCATGGTGGCCAGCTTCGCCAATTCGCCGGTGTACGCGGGCAGGTCGACAGGGTTCCGGAGCACGCGGGCGCAGGTGTGGCGCACGCTGGACCCGTCGCGCACCGGACTGCCCTGCGACGTGGAGCGGCCGCTGGATCGGTATCTCGATTTCGCTCTCGCGGCGCCCGCCATGCTGCTTCCAGAGGTCGAAGGCGGGCACCGAAGCTTCGGAGAGTGGCTGGGCCGCGCGGCGCCGACGGCGGTGGAGTGGCACGATCACCTGAGCACCTTGTTCCCCGAGGTGCGGCCCCGCGGTCACCTCGAGGTGCGCTCTCCCGACGCCGTGGACCCTCGGTGGTACGCGGCGCCGATCGCGCTCGCGGTGGGAATCACCTACGATCCGGCAGCGTCACGTGCCGCTCGGGATCTGCTCGGCTCCCCCGATGCTGGACTGCTCGAGCGGGCCGGCCGACTCGGCCTGCGCGACAGCGCCCTGGCCCGCACCGCCGCCGATCTGTTCGAGATCGCCCTGGCCGGGTGCGCCGGCCTGGGCCCGCGATACTTCCATCCCGCCGACCTGGAACACGCCCACGCCTTCTTCGATCAGTACACCCGGCGCGGGCGTGCCCCCGCGGACGACGCCCCTTCAGGAAATCTGGGGTGGGATCAGGCGGCCGGTACGAGGGTGCGGGTCGGTTCGGATCCGCAGCCGATTCACGGCGTCTTGAGGTAGCTCCCCTCGGACAAGGTCGCGTGGATGTGAGCGTCGTCACCCACACCCCCCGCATGGACCGTTAGGTTCCCCCTTCGGCTTGAGAACTCATGGCAAACGCGTCCCGTTGCGCCGCCTGACCATACATGACACCATAGCATTTCGAGGGATTGGACCTATGACGCGACAGAGCGACGAGGACGCCACGACCCATGAAGGCACCACCGGGCGCACGGTCGTCGGCCTCTTCAATAACCGACATCACGCCGAGGCCGCCATCCGTGACCTCAAGACGGCGGGCTTCAGGGACGAGCAGATCGGTGTCGCCATGCAGGACAAGAGTGAGCAGACGGAGCTCATGGATACCACCAGCAGCAACGCCGCCGAAGGGGCCGCCAAGGGGGCGGTAAGCGGCGGGGTCGTGGGTGGGCTGATCGGGTTGCTGGGCTCGCTGCTGGTGCCCGGCGTCGGTCCGATCATCGTCGGGGGCGTGCTCGCCTCGACCTTGACCGGCGCGGGCCTGGGCGCGGCGGCCGGTGGTATCATCGGCGCGCTCCTCGGGCTTGGCGTGCCCGAGGAAGATGCCAGGCACTTCGACCAGGGTCTCCGCTCGGGAGGCACGCTGATCACGGTCGACGCGGGCTCGCGCACCGGCGATGCGCTGGCCATCCTCCAGCGGCATGAGGTCGATTTCGGCCCGTCTCGCGGCCGGCGCTTCGCCGCCTGGGAGGCGGACGTCGGCAGCGCCGCCGGGGCAGGTCCCGCCAACCTGGGTAGCGCCGTCTATGGCGATGCCACCCCCATGCCCGCAAGCCGCGAGCGCCGCATCCGGAGCGACGCCAGCTACGCGGGGCCGGAGCGCCGGCTGGTCGGCGTTTGAGCGCGTCGGCTCCGGAATGTCCGGGGGGAGAGCGCGTGGCGCTCTCCCCCCTTTCCTTGCCAGATTATCCGATCCTCAACTGAGGAGCATCGGTGAAAGCGGTTCGCGTACACTCTACCGGGGGCCCGGAAGCCCTCCGCGTTGATGACCTGCCGGTGCCCTCGCCCGGACCCGGGCAGGTCCTCGTTCAGGTCGGTGCCGTGGGTGTGAACTTCATCGATGTCTACCACCGGACCGGCCTCTACCCACGCGACCTGCCGTTCATCCTTGGCTCGGAGGTCGCTGGCACGGTGACGGCGATCGGCCCGGGGGTGAGCGCAGTCAAGACCGGCGACCGGGTCGCCACCACCGATGCGACCGGCGCCTACGCCGAGTACACCCTCGTCGCTGCCGACCGGCTGGTGCCACTCCCTGAGGGGGTCAGCACCCGCGTCGGGGCGGCGGTCATGCTCCAGGGAATGACCGCCCAGTACCTGGTGTCCTCGACCTACCCGCTCGGCCAGGGCGCCACGTGTCTGGTCCACGCCGCCGCGGGCGGGCTGGGACTGCTCCTCTGTCAGATGGCGAAGCACCGAGGTGCCCGCGTGATTGGCACGGTCTCCACCGCGGAGAAGGCGCAGCTCGCCCGCGAGGCAGGTGCGGACGAGGTCATTCTGTATACCCAGACCGATTTCCAGGCGGAGCTGCAGCGAATCACCGGCGGCGCCGGCGTGCAGGTCATCTACGACTCGGTGGGCCGGACTACCTTCATGAAGGGACTCGACTGTCTGGCGCGCCGGGGCATGATGGTGCTCATGGGACAGTCGAGTGGACCAGTGGAACCGTTCGATCCGAGGCTGCTCAGCCAGAAAGGCTCGCTGTTCCTCACCCGCCCCACTCTGGGTCACTACATCACCAGCCGTGCCGAGCTGCTGGAGCGCTCGTCCGAAGTCCTGGGCGGGGTGGCCGACGGGACCCTCGCGGTGCACATCGGCCGCGAATTCCCCCTGACCGAAGCCCAGACCGCGCACCGCGAGCTGGAAAGCCGGCGCACCATGGGCAAGCTGCTGCTCATCCCATGAGTCGGACCTTGCCAGCGCTGGTGACGACCGAGTGGCTCGCGGAACATCTCGGAGCGGACCGCCTTCGCCTGGTGGATGCGTCCTGTTATCTGCCGACCAGCGGTCGGGACGCCGCCGCCGAGTATCTGGAAGGACACCTGCCCGGCGCGGCCTTCTTCGATCTCGATGCCTCCAGCGATCAGGCGAGCCCGCTGCCCCACATGCTGCCGGACGCGGACGCGTTTGCCCGGCGGATGGCATCGCTCGGATTGAGCGATGAGGACGATCTGATCGTCTACGACGGCTCCGGCATCAACCTCAGCGCGGCGCGGGCCTGGTGGATGTTTCGCGCGTTCGGTCACCCTCGGGTGGCGCTGCTGGACGGGGGCAGCGGAAAGTGGCGCCGGGAAGGGCGGCCCCTGGAGCGAGGGGCAGCGCCCCCACTGGCACCGGGCCAGTTCACGGCCCGGCTGAATCCCGACGTGGTTCTGGATCTGGCGGCGGTGCGCTCCGCTCTGGGCCGGGGAATGATACAGATCGCCGATATGCGGTCGGCCGGCCGGTTCGCCGGCACCGAGCCGGAGCCTAGGCCCGGTCTCCGCGGGGGACATATCCCCGGGAGCCGCAGCCTTCCGGTGGCCGAATTGGTGGGGCCGGATGGAACGCTGCTGCCGCCGGCTCAGCTCCGGCAGCGCATCCTGGCTGCCGGAATCGACCTGACCCGGCCGGTGGTGGCCACCTGCGGCTCGGGCACCAGTGCGTGTGCCCTGATCCACGCGCTGCACCTGCTCGGCCATGAGCGCGCGACGCTCTATGACGGCGCCTGGACCGAGTGGGGTGGCCGGCGGGACACTCCGGTGGCCACTGGAGCCGCCGACCCGACGCCTACCTCCTAGGCGAACGGCCTCACTGCTACACGAACATCCTCACTGCGACGGAGGCGCCAGGTTGCCGCAGGCCACGATGGTATTCATGTTCGCCGCGGACGCGTGCACGTTTATGAAGTAGTCGCCTTCCTTCGGTACCGGCATCGCGAGCACCACGTCGTCCTTCGCCTTCCCGTCGCCACCCACCTTGAGTGGCTTGTAGGTGTCCGGCGGACCCACGATCCCCTGATCGGTCCCGCACTGTCCCCGGTGCACGTGCCACGGATGGATCCCGCCGGGCGCCGCGTTGGCGATCTCCACGTGGGCGTGGGTCGTAGCCGGGTCCTTCTCGTTGGCCGCCATCCAGCCGGACCCGGTCACCTGGATCGCGCCGCTCAGGCCAGCCGGCGTCGAGAGCGTGGCGTTCCAGCGGTTACCCACGGGCTGGGCTGAGGGGTTGATCTGGACGGCTTTGTGGCAGCCGGTGACGGCGAGCACGGATAGCAGCAAACCAGCGGCGATCGGTGTCCTCATGGGCTCCTCCGTGTGGGCCATAGTTCGTCGTTTATATGGCCCGCGTCGGATGCCGATGCGGTGACGACCGACACAGGCCCGCGCTATTTGCGCTTGCGTGCAACTCCACAGGCGCGAAGCACGCGTGCCGGGGAGGGGTTGTTGGGGAACAGATCGCGCGCGGCCTGGGCGTGCGGTCGCGCCTGGTCGCACCGGCCCCGCTCCAGCCAGGCTTTCCCCAGGAGCATCTGGATCCGATAGCTGCCCGGATCCATCCGCGACGCCAGCTCCATGGCGTCGCGCTTCCCGCCGCTGTAGAGCGCCATCGCCCCCACCTGCGCGGCGCTCCGGCACACGAAGAGGGCACCGATCACCCCGCCGCCGATCATCAGCGCGCGTCGCGAGCGGCTGGTGAGTACGACCTCGCGGACCGACCGCGCCGAGGAGGCGAGCGCGCCGATGATGATCCAGGCGAAGAGCGTGGGAACCGGCAGCAGGATGACAGCGTCGAAGGCGCCGACCACGGCGATGGCCAGGAGCGTCGCCACGATGGTCAGGTCACTGAGGGCGGGTCTGGAGGGCGAAACCCGGCGTACCCGGGCCCACGCGCCCGCGGCCACCGAGCCGCCGACCAGCGCGAGCAGCAGGAACGCCAGGAACCCGCGCTCGGCCACCAGGGCCATCCAGTCGCTGCTGGGCCACGGATTGGTGGGGATGATGTCGTTCCCGTCGAACGACGGGTCCCCGCGGGACATGTACTTGGGATAGAAGACCGGCCAGTTACCGGGGCCCACGCCGAGCAGTGGATGACCCGCCGCCATCCGGAGCGTGTTGCCGTACTGGATCAGACGGCCCCGGCCGCTGCCCTCCCGGTAGTTGGCCACACCGGTGAGCGAGTCGAGGTAGGGGGAGTCGGAGCGCCAGTTGAGCCGGTTGGGGATCATCAGGGCCAGCACCAGCCCGGCCACCGCGGCCGACGCGAGCCGCACCGTCCGCCGGCGAAGCCGCTCCTCCACCAGCAGACGCCCCATCCAGAGTCCCTCCACTGCCAGGAAGACGCCGGACACGCCGGCGCCGACCCAGGCGCCCCGGGACCGCGAGAGCACCAGCGCCGCCGCCGCCACCCCCACCCCCATCGATCCGAGCACGAACCGCCACCGGCTTCGCGCCTCGACGGTCACCAGGAGCAGCACCGGAAACCCGACCGTCACCAGGTGCGCCATGAAGTTGCGGTTCCCGAAGGTTCCGCCGGGTGCTCGGTTCAGGCTGGCGAGACTGGTGTTGACCACCCCGTACGCCTGGGCCAGGCCGGTGAGAGCCCCCAGGACGACCGCGGCCGCGAGTCCACGGAGCAGCGGCGCGCCCGATCCCGCCCGCGCAACGCTGCGCGCGCACCAGAAGAGCGTCGCTCCGGCAAGGCTCACACCCAGGGCGCGCCACGCCAGCCACCCGTTGGCGGCGAAGAGCGTGGAGAGCACCGAGAGCAACAGAAATCCGCCGAGCAGGAGGTCGACCGCCAGCACCGTGAGCCGGCGCGCCCCGGCCAGGCACAACAGCCCGGCAGCCAGGGCGGCAGCCTCCAGGATCAGCTCCTTGGGTATGGTGTAGCGATCCAGCTCGAACAGCGGGTACGGCAGCGCCGCCAGCACCACGGCCACCGCGGACGCCTGCAGCACCAGCAGCGCCGCCCGGACTGTCCCCGGCCCCCCGGCGGCCGCGGCGAGTCCGAAGCGGGAGCCCCGGGGCGGGGTCTGCCGCAGGAGGTGCTCGATCGGAAAGGTCATGCCTCTCGGGATGGCTGGAAGGACCGCGGTCAAAGTATAACAGCGAGAGTGTGCGGGCCGCCCTTGCGCGCGTCCACGAGGGGCCCAGGATTCGGGCATGACCACCACCAGCACCGCCGCGGCCCGCCCCGCGGCCGCGTCCCCCTCGGCCGGGTACGTGTACCCCCACCGCTGGCTCATCCTGGTGGGCCTGATCACCGCCGCGATCATGGAGGTGCTCGACACCACCATCATCAACGTCGCGCTGCCCCAGATGGCCGGCAATCTGGGCGCCACCCAGCAGGAGATCGGCTGGGTGGCCACTGGGTATATCCTCTCCAACGTCGTCGTCCTTCCGATGACGGCGTTCTTCACCGAGACCTTCGGGCGGCGTCGGTATCTGGTGGCCTCGATCATCCTGTTCGCCATCGCCTCGTTCCTCTGCGGCACCTCTCACAGCCTGGTGGAGCTGGTCGTATGGCGGGTGCTGCAGGGCGCGGGGGGTGCGGCGCTCCTTTCCACCGCGCAGGCCACGATCCGGCAGATCTTTCCCCGGGAAGAGCAGGGGATGGTCCAGGCCATCTTTCTGCTCGGCATCATCGTGGCCCCGACGCTGGGGCCGACCCTGGGAGGATGGATCACCGACAACTACACCTGGAACTGGTGCTTCTTCATCAACATCCCCATCGCCATGGTCTCCATCTTCCTGGTGAGCACGTTCCTCCACGACCCGCCCGGGCAGAGGCGGCGCGGGGGTACGGTGGACTGGTTCGGCATCAGTCTCCTCACCGTTGGCCTGGGCTCGCTCCAGTATGTGCTCGAGGAGGGCAACCAGGACGATTGGTTCGCCGACAGGACCATCACCCGGCTGGCCATCGTCGCGGGTCTGTGCCTGAGCACGATGCTCTGGTGGGAGCTCTCCCCGAAGAACCGGCATCCGGTGGTGGACTTCCGGGTGCTCAAGAACCGGGAGCTGGCGGCCTCCATCTTCCTGTTCGTGGCGCTGGGGTTCGGCCTCTACGGCGGGGTATTCATCTTCCCGCTGTTCACCCAGAATCTGCTGCACTTCACCCCGACGGAGACCGGGCTCGCGCTGCTGCCGGGCGGCCTGGCCACCGCCGCCACGGCCATGGTCTGCGGCCGGCTGCTCAACGGCCGGAGGCCGATGGTGGACCCTCGGGCCCTGATCGCGCTGGGGGTGGCCATCTTCGTGGTGGCGATGTGGCGGCTCGGCCACCTCACCACCGACGCGGGCGAGCCCGACGTGCGGCTGGCCCTGATCGTTCGCGGTGCCGGACTGGGCTTTCTCTTCACCCCGATCAACAACGTGGCCTACGCCAGCCTCCAGCCCAGCGAGGCGCAGCAGGCGTCCGGTCTGATCAACCTGGCGCGCCAGCTGGGTGGGTCGTTCGGCATCGCCATCCTGGCCACCTACGTGACGGTGCGCGCCCAATTCCACCGGGTCGACCTGCTGACCAACGTGTACGCCGGCAACGCCCTGGTGGACGAACGGGTGCGGCTGCTGACGGCTCGTCTGGCCTCCCGGGGCTATGGCCCGGTGGCGGCCCAACACGGCGCGTTGGCCCTGCTGGACCAGGAAGTCCAGCGGCAGGCCTCGATGCTGAGCTACAACGACGCCTGGCGACTGCTCCTCATCACCTTCGTCGTGGTCTCCCCGGCGATCCTCCTCCTCCGAAAGCCACGCGGGACCACTCCGACTGCGTGATCCGGCACACCGCATGTGCGGTTCCCTGACGCCATCCTGAGGCCCTCGGTTGGGGCGGTGAATGTCCTCTCTCCCAGCCGCCTGACCGTCATCGCCGTGAGGCCATTGACCAGCGCTGCGCCTGTCACCGTCGGCGACACGCCCGCGAGCAAAGCAGGACAGAGCCCTTGGAAAGGAGCGAAAACCATGACCATGCCAGATGTCCCGTCCGGTCGTGCGCCGATTGATGCGGACTTTGGACCGGAACCCACGACAACCTTCCCTGCCGCCACCGGCGCAGAGGAGCGGGATGTCTTTCCTGAGGTTGGGGAAGGCGGCAGCGGGAAGGCGCGCGCCCAGATGCGGCAGGTAAAGAACCAGGTGGTCGATCAGGCCAAGAGCTCGATCCGACAAGCTCGAGACCGGGCCACCTCCAGCCTGACGGAGAGCAGGTTCCAGGCTGCCGAGCAGATCGGCGGGATCGCGACGGCGTTCCGGCGCACCGGCGAGCACCTGCGCGACGAGAACCAGGCCCGGGTTGCGGATCTCGCCGAGTCCCTGGCGGAGCAGGCCGAGCGCGCTTCGAGCTACCTCCGGGATCGGGACTTTGCCGCCGTACGCCAGGACCTGGAAGGACTGGCCCGGCGTCAGCCCGCCGTGGTCCTCGGCGTCGGGTTCGCGCTCGGGCTCCTGGGGGCGCGCTTCTTCAAGAGCTCGGAGCGGCGGCAGTCCGCGGGAGGCCATGATGCGGGAGCTTAGCCACGATCGCTCGGTCCAGGAGCGCTCTATCGGTGAGCTCTTCGGGCAGCTCTCCCAGGACATGGCGCTGCTGGTGCGACAGGAGGTCCAGCTCGCCAAGAGCGAGATGCAGCAAAAGCTGACCCGGGCGACGCGAGATCTCGTGTCTCTCGCTGCCGGCGGAGCGGTCGCGCTGCTGGCCGCGCTGGCGCTGACGGCCGCGCTGATCCTCATCCTGGCTGGACCGGTGGGGATGGCGCCATGGCTCTCAGCGCTTCTGGTGGGCGCGGTACTGGCGGCGGGCGGCTACATGATGCTGCAGCGCGGACTGCGCGACCTCAAGCGGACGGATCCCACTCCCCGCCGAACGGTGGAGAGCATCAAGGAAGACATCCAATTGGCGAAGGAGCACCGGCAATGAGCGAGTACCAGGATCGGGACGTCTCCGGCAGGGCCGGTGTCCCGCGCGGCGATCAATCGCCAGAGGAGATCGAGCGTGAGATCCAGCGCACCCGGGCGCGGGTGGGCCGCGACATCGACGCGTTGGGCGAGAAGCTGAGCCCGGAGAACCTGAAGCAGCAGGCCAAGGACGCCATGGCGGAAAAGGCGCAGGATATGGTCTCGAACGTCGGCTACCAGGCGCGCCGGACCGGCTCTCGCCTGGTGGACTTCGTCCGGGAGAACCCGCTCCCCGTGGCCGCAGTCGGTCTCGGCGTCACCTGGCTCTTCACCCTCAGAACGCGGAGCGAAGTGTCCGGCGACCGCATGGCGCGGTTCGCTTACACCGGGCCCGAGCGGCGCGCAGCCGACGGGCGGACCAGCCTGGGGCGGCGTATCGCCGACCGGACTGCCCGGGTGCGGGAGAAGGTGAGCGGGGCCGCAGCGGAGGTCAGCGAGCGGGCCGGCGATCTGGCCGACCGGGCCGCCGAGGTGGTGGACAGGGTCCAGGAGCGGGCCGATGACCTCGGCAGCTCAGCCAAGCGGCGAGTGCGGGAGCAGGGCGAGCGGGCCCGCGGGAGTCTCGAACAGATGATGGAGGAGAATCCGCTGGCGCTCGTTGCGGGCGCCGCCATTCTCGGCCTCACCTTGGGGCTGGTGCTGCCGGAGACCCGGCGGGAGCAGCAGCTCATGGGTGCCCGGCGGGACCAACTGGTCGATCGGGTGCAGGAGACGGCCGAGCAGGTGAAGGACGCGGCGATCGAAGCCGGACGGGACGTCACCCAGACGGTGAAGGACGAGGCCGCCTCCCGTGCGCCGGAGCTCAAGAGCTCCCTCAAGGACGCCGCCGCGACGGTCGGCCAGCAGGTGAAGGAGTCGGCCAGCCGGGTGGCGCAGGAGGCCAAGCAGGCCGTCCGCCAGGAGGGGAAACGCGAGCCGGACACGATGTGATCGGGAAGCTGCTGCGCCGCCGGAGCATTCTGTCCGAGCGGGAGCAGGATCTCCGCGCCCGCGAGCAGGAGCTGCTGGAGCGGCTCGCGGGCGCGCTTGACCGGTTTGGCCCCGACGCCGCGGCTGACGACCTGCGGCGTTTCCGGGAGGCCCGGGAGCAGCTCTCCGGGCTCTTCCTCTTGGTCATCGTCGGCGAGTTCAATTCGGGCAAGTCGAGCTTCATCAACGCGCTCCTCGGGGAGCGGGTGGTGCCCGAGGGAGTCACCCCCACCACCGACCGGATCAACCTGCTGCGCTATGGATCCGCCCCGAGCGAGCGGTTGGCGGAAGCGTTCCTGCTGGAGCGCACCTACCCCGCGGAGCTCCTGCGCGAGCTCACAGTGGTGGATACGCCGGGCACCAACGCGGTGGTGCGCCGGCACGAGGAGCTCACCCGCGACTACGTGCCCCGCGCCGACCTGGTGCTCTTCATCACCTCGGCCGATCGCCCGTTCACCGAGAGCGAACGCGCCTTCCTGGAGCAGGTTCGCCAGTGGGGCAAGAAGATTGTGTTCGTGATCAACAAGATCGACATCCTGGAGCAGCCCGCCCAGCGCGACGAGGTGGCCGCCTACGTCCAGGCCCACGCCGCCGAGCTCCTGGGCGAGGCGCCCCGGGTCCTTTGCGTTTCGGCCCGGCAGGCAATGGAGGCGCGGAGCGCCGGCGCGGGGGATCTCTGGGAGAGAAGCGGTTTCGAGGCGGTGGAGGAGTACCTCCTGCACACTCTCGACCAGGAGGAGCGGATCCGGCTCAAGCTCCTCAACCCGCTCAACGTGGCGCTCCGGCTCGCCGCCCGGTACAAGGACGCGGCCTTCGAGCGCCTCACGCTGCTCGCCGCTGACGTGGAGACGTTGCGGAGCATCGACGAGCAGCTCGGTCTCTTTCATCGGGACATGCTACGCGACTTCGAGCCCCGGCTCGCCCGGCTCGATCTACTGCTGAACGAGATGGAGCGGCGCGGCACCCGGTTCTTCGAGGAGACGGTGCGCATCGGACGGATCCGGAGCCTGATGGACAGCGAGGCGGTGCGCCGTGCCTTCGAGCACGAGGTGGTGGGCGATACGCCTCAGCAGGTGGAGGCGGAGGTCGGCCGGATCATCGACTGGATCGTCGAGCGAAACCTCAAGGTATGGCAGGACGTGAACGAGTTCATCGATCGCGGCCGGATCGCCCGGCACCGGGAGCAGATGGTGGGCGAAGTCGGCGCGGGGTTCACCTTCAACCGCCAGGCGCTGCTCGAGTCGGTGGGCCGGGTGGCACGAGAGGTAGTCGGGACCTATGACCGGGAGGCGGAAGCCAGGGCCATCGCCAACGACGTGCAGGGCACCTTCGCGACCACCGCCTTGGCGGAGGCCAGCGCCCTGGGCATCGGCACCCTGGTGGCCACCGTCATCACGGGAGTCGCCGCGGACGTGACCGGGATCCTGCTCGCGACCGCGCTCGCGATCGGCGGGTTCTATCTCATTCCCCGGAAGCGCCGCCAGGCCCAGCGCGACTTCCGCGTGCGGGTCGAGGCGCTGCGCGCCCGTCTTCGGGACGGACTGCGCGGCCAGGTCCACCTGGAGATCACTCAATCCACCGAGCGGGTGAACCAGGCGGTCGCGCCGTACCGCCGCTTCGTGGAAAGCCAGCTCCAACGCCTCAACGGCATCCGGGGCGAGCTGGTGGCATCCGAGGATGCCCTGCTCCGGCTCCGCGCCGAGATCGAGCGCGGCTCGACGGCCTGAAGGATCCTTCGATGGGTATCCGCCAAGGGTTCGGACTGCTCAAGCAGAGTGTGCAAGGCTTCAACGAGGACGACTGTCCCACCATGGCGGCGGCGCTCTCCTATTACACCATCTTCTCGCTCCCACCGCTGCTGGTGCTCATTCTCCTGCTGCTCGGCGCGGTGCTCGACCAGCACGACGTGCAGAACGCGCTGGAAGGCCAGATCGGGGGCCTCATGGGTCCCGCCGGCCGGGAGCAGGTGACCACCATCCTGAAACAGGCACACCTGCCCGGATCGAAGGGAATTCTGGCCACCGTCTTGGGGTTAGGAGCCCTGCTGCTCGGCGCTGCCGGCGCGTTCGGCCAGCTGCAGGCGGCGCTCAACCGCGCCTGGGAGGTGAAGCCCGATCCGGCCCAGGGCGGCTTGAGGAGCTTTGTGCTCAAGCGGGTCTTCTCCTTCGGCATGGTGCTCGGGGTTGCCTTCCTACTTCTGGTGTCGCTCGTGGTGAGCGCCGCGGTCTCCGTGCTGGGGAACGCGCTGGGCGGGGCCCTTCCCGGCGGACTCAGCGAGACGATCGGTCAGGTGCTGAACATCGCGGTTTCCTTCGCGGTGATCACCCTCCTCTTCGCCACCATCTTCAAGGTGCTGCCCGACGCCAAGGCACAGTGGAAGGACATCTGGCCCGGCGCGATCGTGACCGCGCTGCTCTTCACCATCGGCAAGTTCCTTATCGGTTTCTATCTGGGCCGGAGCAATCCGGGTCAGGCGTTCGGCGCGGCGGGATCGCTGGCGGTGATGCTGGTGTGGATCTACTACTCGTCGATGATCGTGCTCTTTGGCGCCGAGTTCACCCAGGTCTGGGCCGAGCGGAGGGGTGCGGGTATCCAGCCCGAGACGGGTGCCATCCGGATGGTGGTGGAGGAACGGCCCGTGATCCGGCCGCAGGGTTCCTGAGCACGACTGGGAGTGTACTGACTGCTTCGCGTGGCTTGGAGCCCATGCGACCGGTCATATGAGCAGGGACACGCGCCCGGATCCATGCAGCAACCTTTTGTTCCGCCGCCCGCCATCGGGAGGTGGCGGGGGGACTGAGCCCAACTCGGACGCGCTTGTCGGCTGCATGCGCGTGTTAGGCGGCAGCCCGCTACCACACAAGAGGAACCAGACGGTACGGCACGCGTTTCACATACATGCTGTAATCCGGGAGCGTCTTCCGCAACGTCGTCTCTTCTACGAGGATCCTGGCGAGCAACGCAAGCAGGACAACGAAGAGCGTCAATAGACTCGCGTAGCTCTCCAGCCACAGGGCGACGCCCGCATAGAAGAGTAGCAATCCGAGGTAGAACGGGTGGCGGACGCGGACGTATAGACCCGTATCGACCAGCACTTGGGCGCGGTCCGATTGGTCTTCGACTATCGGGATGGCGTACGAGTTCTGGTAAATCGCGGCCATGATGATGGCGAAGCCGACCAGGGACAGGGCCGCGCCTAGGAGCGATACGTCGAGAGAGGGTGGGGGCAACAGTTCTAGATGAAACACGTCGATGGGGACAAATACGAACAGGCCAGCGTCGATAGAACCAGGAGTCCCGTAGCAACCCGGTCCGCCACCGGCTGCTTCTTGGAGGCCGGTGCGCTGAGCCCGCGTCGCCAGTACCACGTGCCCCCGGAGACGAGACCTGCCGGAATGACAAGGGCCAGGCCAAACAGGGCGAGTTGAACCAGCCCGCCGATCAGCCCCCTTCATGATCAACTTCAACATGTGCTTTCCGATCCCTCCTTTCTACCACGTCCTGTCCTCGAGGCCCGATGGTTGCCGCCTAACGGATTGCAAATCAGCTGCAAACGACTCGCTCGCGCACGCACTAACTAACGTTCCTTACCTCCACACCGAACTACCACCTGCCTCGACGGTCCGCCTGCTCGCGCTTGTCGGCTGCATCGCGGGTTAGGCGGCTGCCAACGTGGGAGCTACCTCCTGCGAAGCGCGGCAGTGCGTCACTGCGTTGCGGCGCGACGAGTTGCGCGATACGAAACGAAGGGACGAAGCCACGTCTTGCCCTTGTCGTACGAGCGGTCGAGCGTGAACGAGTAACCATTCGCAGAGATGTCATAGTATCGCCCTTGCTCGATCAACTCTCCGCCGGGATCTCTGCCCTGACCACTCGTCCGGACTTCCCCATCGACGACCTCAGCGTGCAACTCGCTGTAGCCTTCAACGGTCGCCATCATCCACACGACATACCACGCGCCAGTGTCGGGAACGTAGGTTCGGAAGCTCGCGCCCCGGAAGTTGACCTGCCCTGACTCGTCGACATGACGGAGTTCGTCGAAGAGCGCGGTGCCATCTAGGATCCAGTGTACTTGGGAGTTGGCGCGCCGTCCGACTGTGCTCCCCTCAGGCATGACGAGCATCGCGATGTCCCATTCACCAAGGAGGAAATCAAAGGCGCTGGCGTTCTGACCCATAATAGAGTTGAATCCTCCTGCTGCCGCCTAACGAAATGCGCACCAGCTGCAGGCCCCCCAGCCCGCGCCCGCGCAAACTCTTGTTCCACAGCGCGCTCTAGGAGCCTACCGCCGAGCGGACCTGCGCGCCCCTCCGGCCTGTCGGCTGCATGCGCGGGTTATGTGGCGCCGTTCCAGTGACTTCTAGGGACCAGCCGCGGCTGTGGCACGGCCGCTGCTGGTGTGTTGCCCATCGTACTCAGCAACAATTTTTCCGTTCTTCACCTCATAGACCTCCAGCTTCTCGAAGCTGTTATCCTCGTGAGGTGGCTTGAAAACCACGGCGATGTGATAGACTACGAACCGGCCGACGACCATGCGCTGCAGCACTTTGCGGGATCGCTGCGGGAGTGTGTCGACGCGGCTATCCGCGATGGGGCCTTGCCATTTACGGGCGCGCTCATCCGCCGACATGGCCGTAGGGCGTTTGGGATCTCCTGGCGGAGGAACCATCAGCTCCTGAAAGTAGTAGACCGAATCATAGAGGCGGCTTCGGGCCGCTTGATTACCTTGATCGAAGGCATCGAGCATCCGTTCGACCACATGGACCGGCACGGTGTCCTTCGAAGCCTGGGCACCGAGAGCGGACGCGCCCGGGAAGATCAGGAGGGCTCCGGCGAGCGGTGGGAAGCAGCGCATAGGCAGTTCTCCCCTTAAACAAGGCGGCCTGCGACACGGACTCAAAGAGTCGGCTTGGTGCACCTGAGACGTTGACGGGGTCGACGCAAGTCGTGGCGACCACCTAACGCCAAAGTTCAGCTGCAAGCGAGTCAATAAGAGCGCGTGGCGCAGCCACGCGCAACCACTAGATCGCTTGTCAGCTGCAACGTTCGTTAGGTAGCAAGCGCGAGATTCACGCTTACGTGGACTAAGCTGGCCGAATGGCAGTGCCACTAGCGATGACAATGCGCTCCACGACATCGGGCGGCAAACCCTTCGCAACGATCCAAATCTTGCCGAGAGCCCACTTGAACCGGTCATCGCGCGCCGCCTCGGCCTCGACAAGGTCCACGACCTCAGTGCCACGGAGGCGCGTGTTCCACACCATCGGTGTGCCGCCGAGCGTGGGCAGGATGCTCTTGGCCACCATCGGCTCGAGCACGAAAAGCAGGAACGCACTGAGAAACAGGGCGCCGGCAAAGAGGGCCGTCACGATGCGGCCGTTCGGCAGGGACGTCGTCGTCACGGATGCGCGCGCTCTGCTGAGATCGTCGGACGCATCGTGCTTCGCGGCCACCCCTTGCATGCCGCGAACGCCTGCGTTATACTGAACCATATGGTTCAGTATATGACGACCCGACTCGATACTTCGTTCGCCGCGCTCTCGGACGCCACGCGGCGTGGCGTTCTGGAGCAGCTCGGACGAGCCGATGCTTCGATCACGGACCTTGCCGGGAAGTTCCACATGACGCTCACGGGCATGAAGAAGCACGTCGGCGTTCTG